>CAIYUD010000131.1 GCA_903929325.1 uncultured Opitutia bacterium
CGCAGGCTTCTTGGCTGCTGGTTTTTTCTTGGATGCCATGTGTAGAGTTAAGGTTAAGGGTAGAATTAAAAAACGGAAGTGTGAAGGGATTAGAGGGAGCCGTACTTGGTTAACAAAGCTGCCCGACAACGGGGCGAAACCTGGCCAAATTGACCTGCATCCTCTAAAGCAGGCACCCAACGCCAGGAGCGTGGACAACGTACACCCGGTGCCTTTGCGACAGTAACTGTTAGCGGAGCGCCAGCCTTTGACTCCACATTCACCGCAGAAACTATCCAGATTTCGGGAAGCAATTCTGCGTGGCGCAAAAGCACTGAAAATTCTGGGTCAACAGGATCGCCGCTGAGGGTTACGGCGGCATCAAGATTTTGACCAATCGCCTTACTCTGCCGTAACTGTTCAAGCGGGCCATTCACATGGACGGCACCGATGCGCAGAATCGTTGCGATGTCCGCGTGCGCACTGGAATCTTCCCAGCCCGCAGGAATTTCTGGCCACAACTGTAGGTGAACTGAATCCGCTTCGTTATATTCCGTCTTCACGGCGGCATGTGACCATGCCTCATCAGCCGTAAATGGAATAAAGGGTGCTAACAAACGAATGTATGCACGGAAGGCATGGTGTAAGGCGGTCTGCGTCGAGCGACGTAAAGGATCCGTGGGCGCGAGTGTGTAAAGCCGATCTTTCACAATACTCGTATAGGCCGCCGAAAGCGTCGTGGTTGTAAAAGCTGCGAGGGCAGCAGATGCACGGTGGAATTCGTAAGCTTCGCAGGCATCCGTTACTTCCCGAATCAGTCGTGCGGTCTCGGCCAGCAGCCAGCGGTCAACCGCAGAAAGTTTTTCGAGCGGGAGCGCATCGGACACAGGATTGAAATCGGCCAACGAGCCAAGTTGCCAGCGAAGTGTATTACGGATGGCGCGGTACTGATTTGAAACCGTTTCAAATATCGCATCCGAAAGCGGGATGTCGTTCTGGTAGTTTTCAGAAGCAACCCACAGGCGCACAATATCAGCGCCGTAGCGCTTAATGTAATCATCGGCGGTTGAGGGTTTACCGTCCGACTTTGAAATCTTTTGGCGCTTTTCGTTTACGACGAAACCGTGCGTGAGTACGGCGCGGTAAGGCGGCTCACCGCGAACAATCATCGCAGTCCATAATGACGACTGGAACCAGCCACGGTGTTGATCGGAACCCTCGAGGTAAAGATCCGCCGGCCAATGTAAGTCGGGGTGGCGACCGCATACCGCCAAATGACTGGTGCCTGAATCAATCCAAACATCGAGCGTATCGGATCCTTTACGTAAGTCTTTGGGCCACGTCGCCGGGAGCGAAACGCCTGCAAGGATATCGGCAACGGGGGTTGACCACCACCAATCGGTTCCATGTTTCGCAACTTGTTCAGCGACCGATCGCGCTACCGCTGCGTCCAAGAAAGCTTCGCCGGTAGAAATACAAACAAAGGCAGGGATCGGAACGCCCCAGGATCGCTGACGCGACACGCACCAGTCGGGACGACTCTGCAAGGCACCGCGCATGCGATTTTCGCCCCAACCTGGAATCCAGCGAACATCGCCAACCGCTTTCAGCGCACGCGCGCGAAGGTCACCGCGATCTAACCCAATGAACCATTGATCAAGTGCACGGAAAATAACGGGCGTCTTGGATCGCCAGCAATGTGGGTAAGAGTGAACAAGTGGTTCACGGTGTACGAGACGGCCGCGGGCTTCCAATAAGGCTAAGACGGCGCCATTCGCAGGACATTTACCATCTGTCTCCAATACGGAGACGCCCACAAGCTCGGCGGGGACTTTTCCGTCGTTGGCATAACTACCATCATCTTGAACCGGGCAATAAGCTTCGAGTCCGTAACGTTGACCTGTCTGATGGTCTTCGACGCCGTGGCCCGGTGCGGTATGCACACAGCCCGTACCCGCATCGGTTGTAACATAGTCTGCGAGTACAACCGGTGAGGCACGGTCGATGAACGGGTGGCGAGTTTCAAGGCCTTCTAAGGCACGGCCCTTCACGCGAAATCCGTCCGTGGCTCCTTCAAGTTTACAGGCGGAAACAAATGCGTCACGCAAAGCAACGGCTACCAAGAACGAACGGCTGTTGTGGCGAACTTCGACGTACTCGAGATCAGGGTGTACAGCGATGGCAAGGTTTGCGGGCAACGTCCACGGAGTCGTCGTCCAAATAACAACGGAAAGCGGGTGTGCGGGCTTAAGGTCTTTCGACGATGGATTGGGAACTTCAAAGGAAACCCAAATGGAGTGCGAACGCTTATCTTTATATTCGATTTCCGCTTCGGCTAATGCGGTCTGGCAAGGGATTGACCAATACACTGGCTTCTTCGAACGGTAAACAAGCCCTTGCTCCACGGCCTTGGCAAATGTCCGCAAAATCTCGGCCTCGTAGCCAGGATCCATGGTGCGGTATTCCGATTTCCAATCTGCGAGCACGCCGAGACGACGGAATTGTCCGCGCTGTTTCTCAATATAAGAAGCGGCAAACTCTGCGCACGCCTTGCGCACCCCCAGTGCATCCAGCGAAGCCTTCTTCGCCTGTAACTCTTTCATCACCTTATGTTCAATCGGCAAGCCGTGGCAGTCCCAACCCGGCACGTAAGGCGTCCGAAATCCACGCATGGATTTATAACGGAGGATAGCGTCTTTGAGTAATTTATTGAGCGCTGTGCCGATATGTACGTCGCCGTTGGTAAAAGGGGGACCGTCATGAAGCACGAATGCTGGGCGACCGGCATGGCGACCTTGGATCTTTGTGTACAGACCGATTTTTTCCCAATGAGCGATGCGACCGGGCTCGCGCTCAGCTAAACCGGCCTTCATGGGAAAGTCGGTAGTAGGTAAATTTAAGGTGTCTTTAAGCTCCACGGAGGTTGTTTTTGAGTTTTCTGGAACCAGAAAAAGGCGACAGGTGGTCTATAAATAGGGAGGTTAGGCCATAAAGCCATCCCCAGAACCACACCGAAGCGAGGCGGGCGAGGTTGGAGAGGGTGGCGAGGGTGTCAACCTTGCGGAGGCAAGCGGTTGACATGAGGCAGAAGCCCTCCATCTGATAGGGCATGGACAACCTCCGTCCCAAGCTCGTCAGCAAAACAGGTGCCATTCTCGATGTCGCCCTCACCATCATCTTCTTTGTATGTATGACAGGGATCCTGAAGAAACATGTGCCTTGGGTCGAAGAAGGCGAAACGGCTGTTTTAGTAGGTGCAGCTGCCTGCTCACTCTGCTTATCCGGCGTATTCTGGATGGCTCTCTCGCTATTCCGAGTGACGCTCGCAGATCAAATTATTCAGCGCACCGCTACCCGCTCGCCCAACGAGCGCTAAGTTAACGCGCGGGCGCACCCATTGCTCGCTCAACTTCTTGAGCGAGATTCTCGGCTCCTTGGCGTTCATAAATGAAAGCCTGCCAAAGGTCATCGAGTTCCTTTTCCGTTCCGGTTGGAAAAGCTTCCAACCAAGACCCTAAACATCGCCAAGAATTATGCGCGACAGGATTTTGCCGGAGAATATCTCTGCGTAACTGCACCAAGCGCACGGCCATCGCTTCTTGAACCGCCGGAAGTTTTCGCAAGCGAATAGCGGCAGGCCCATCAAGGACAACATCCCCCAGCCCTACAGGGTCGTGCACAAACCGAGCTAAGGCATCGAGTTCGGCTAAAGACTCGCGCATGCCCAAGGCCAATGGCGGCCGTGCATCAAGCAAAGCCTGTCGCGAAGCTATCCACCAAAGCTGGGGATCTTTCGCGAAAGATTGTAGTGTTGGTAAGATATCTTCACCGCGGCCCGCAGCGGCGAGCGCTGCCCCAAAAGCTTGTGCCGAGAGGCTACGCCGCAATGCGCGGATAAATAATAAAGATTCTCGAGCGTCTGCTTTTCCCGCAACAACTTCACTCAAGGCAGCGGGTCGATTCAACGTGGCCTGTCGGTACCAGAAATCGACCATGGCTGGGCGAAGTTGCGCCACCGACTCCGCGGCCATTGCGGGCGGAGCCCATGCCGCTGGCTCATTCGTCGGCAAACTTCCCGCGAGCGAAGCTGCTGCCAACCAAGCACGCGCCACCGCTTCTCCAGCTCGCAGCGGGGCTTGCGTGGCATCACCCAGGCGCACAGCAACTAAAACCTGTCCGCCCTTAACCGTACATGCAACCGGTGGAAGGTTGGGGATGTCGGCCACTTCAATGCGTGGCTTTCGTCCGGGCGGTAAGCCTAATCGCGCCGCACTGCGCAGAAAAATTTCAAGCGCGTCTGCATGCGCCCCCACATAATGCATGGCGTCATGTTTCTCAGCTACAACGACGGCAAGACTCGACTCTCGCTCGGTCACGCGTGGCACAACTGGCAAGGCTTCCTCGGCGCTAGCCGCGACAAGCGACACACCTAGCAACGTAAACCAAAGCCGCATACTTAACCCTGGAAATGATCTTCGTCTAATTCGCGAGACTCACCGGCAGGAATGTGCACAGGCTCACCGACCGCGGTTTTGTCATTCTTCCACACCTGCACCGTGGCAGCTGTCTGACCCTCAGGGCAAACCCAGAGCCAACGGCCAATCGCTACAAATTGCATGGGCTGTCCAGCGCTTTCAGAAAGACCAGGTCCCGTACCGCGGACGAATGGTTTATTCCCAATGCCCATCATCAAGTTAACAAGCAGGCGTGTACCGGTCGCACCATCTTCATCTGCAATAACGGTGCGAACGACAGGCGCAGGCTCATCTTGAGCCTCGTCCGACGAGGTCTCTGTGGACGAAACGTCTTCCTCTGCTTCGTCATCGTTAGACGCATTTTCAACCGCACGACTTTCGGCCTCCGGCTCGACATCGCTGGATGCGATGCTGGCGGCAGGAGCGGAGGCCTTAGAGGGGTTTGCGCGGAGACGTGAAATTTCTTCGTTCGCACGCTCAGCCTCACTCAGAGCTTTCGCAGCATCGGACTGAGCTTGTGCGAGGGCGGCGTGAAGCGCGGCAACTTCTTTCCCGAGGCGCGCAGCATCTGCCACAGCGGTCATGGCTTTTTCTGCATTTTCAAGTGCTTCTTCCGCATCCGCTGCTGCAGCACGTGCGGTATCGGCAATCGATTGAAGTTTTCCAGCCAACTCGTCGCCGGCCTCGGAAGCCTTAGCCAAAGCGGCAATCTCAGTCCGTAGAGCGGCAATTTCTGTGGAAGCACGGCGCGCGACTGCTTCCACGGCCGTCTCTCCCGCTTTCTTGGCCGCAAGTTCTGCATCGACAAGGCGACGGGTCGTCAAATCGGAGGCAGAACGCACTTCGTCGCGCACACGATCAATCTCTTCGGCAAGAGCTGCGCGCAGACGTGCTTGTTCAGCGAGGCGCTGTTTCTTACCTGCGTCCTCCCGTAAAACAGGGACGAGTACAATTAAGGCGGCCGCTAAAATCGCGGCGACAGCCAAGAAGGCACTGAAGCCGTCTTTCGGATCAAGGCCTAGACTGAGGACGCCGATGACAACTAAGGCGTCCGCAGCGACAAGGAACCACTTCTCCTTTAGGAATTGTTGGAGTTGTTGCATGAGGGTTTGGGTCAAACGCAGGATGCGACCCAATGGCCCGGGGACAAGGCGGAATCAAAGATTCTTAGCGAGGTCGCTCAACGAAGCCGACCTTCCGGTACACCTTAGAAAGCGTCTTATAGGCAGTCTTCTGGGCGCCCTCTGCCCCTAGCTTTAACACCTTATCAAGTTCTGTACGGTCGGTTGAGTATAAAGCGAAGCGCTCGCGAACGGGACTTAACGTGTCAACAATCGCATCGGTCACCGCGCGTTTAAAATCTCCGTAACCCTTACCGGCGAAACTTTCTTCCAGCACGGGCACGGACTTTCCCGTACAGGCTGAGAGAATTTGCAAAAGATTCGTCACGCCAGGCTTATCGGCCGTCGCACGCACCTCGCTGCCAGAGTCCGTAACCGCTGAACCAATTTTTTGACGGATCTCATCGGGCGTGTCGGTAATAAATACTGTCGCCGCGGCATGCGGATCTGACTTCGACATTTTTGCTGCCGGATTTTGCAGTGACATAATCCGAGCACCTGTCTTGGCAATAAAAGGCTCGGGGATTGTAAATGTCTCGGAATAGGTGCGGTTAAACTTCTGAGCTAGGTCACGGGTTAACTCGAGATGCTGCTTCTGATCTTCACCAACGGGAACTTTCGCAGCGTTATAAAGAAGAATGTCAGCGGCCATCAGCACAGGGTACGTCAACAACCCTGCACCCACCGATTCTTGACGGCTCGATTTATCCTTAAATTGCGTCATGCGCTCAAGTTGTCCCAGCGGGCAGATACACCCCAAGATCCAAGCCAACTCGGTGTGACCAATCACGTGCGATTGAACAAAGAGGCGGCTCTTCGCTGGATCCAGCCCGCAGGCCATATACTGAGCAAGGCACAGGTAAGTGTTATTCCGCAAATCGGCCGGAACCGTGGGGACGGTGATGGCGTGCTGGTCAACAATCCCAAAGTAACATTCGTGGTCATCTTGCATCGCGCCCCAATTCAAGACCGCACCGAGATAATTACCTAGGTGTAAGCGGCCTGTGGGCTGAGCACAGGTTAAGACGACAGGTTTAGCAGCGGTTTCACTCACAAGGCTGAGCGTGAGAGGGAGTTGTGGATTGGACAAGCGGATTGGATGAATGCGGCGCTTGAAAACTACCCCCTACCTGTTATGCAAAAGACCCCTATGCACGTCGCACTCATCGACCTCTCATTCCTGCCGACCTGGGCACATGCCCCTTTTTGGATTGTCCTCGCCATGGGCCTTGGCTGGGTTTTGCGCAAAATCCTCAATTGGGTTTCAGCCCGCATGCCAAACCACCCAGTCGGGGGAGCACTGGTTGCAGCGATCGGCATCACAATGCCCATCGCCCTCTCGGCCGGAGCCTTCTGGTTTGTCGTCGCCGACGCGCATGACGCCTTAGAAAAAGCAACGTGGGCCAGCCAATTCGACACCGCCCGCCGAATTTTCCGCGTCTACGCTGTTTTTTACTTTGCCTTCCAATTAACCAAAGTGGCTCAGGCTTATTTTCAAGTTCTAGCGGATCGTTCTGTGAACAAGCTGGATGACGTGCTTGTTCCTATTAGCGGGACAGTGCTTCGTGTCATCGTCGTCGTCTACGGATTTATCCAATGTATCTCGGTTATAAACTCTGACGCCGCCCAAAATATTCTCGCAGGCGTTGGCGTAGGGGGTCTCGCCTTCGGCTTCGCTGCCCAAGACACCATCAAGAACTTTTTCGGATTCGTCATGCTCATGGTGGATAAACCATTTGAACTCGGTGACACCATTGACGCGGCAGGACTTACTGGAGTGGTCGAAGCCATTGGCCTTCGCTCCACCCGGGTACGTACGCCGGATGGACAACTTGTAACCGTGCCTAATGGCGAACTGGCGAATCGTTCGCTAACCAATGTAACGGAACGCCCCTACATTCGCACGCAGCACATCTTAGAGCTTTCTGCGGACACAGATGCAAAGCATACCGAAGAAGCCCTCGTGATCACTCGGCAAATCTTCGCGGGGCACCGAGGCGCACAGCCGGCCCACCCTCCCCGCATTCACCTCGAGAAGCTGTCGTCTGCTGGCCCAACAATACGCATTCTCTGGTGGCACTACCCTGCCGCAGCCTGGGACTGTGCTGCTGAAAACGAACGCCTGCTCACAGAGATTCGCCGACGCTTTGAAGCCGCAAAGATTACTTTAGCGACATTACCTCCCGCCCGCTAAGGCGCACTTTTTCCCAATGGCACTGATTGAAGCAAAAAATCTTTCGAAGTCTTACGGCACGATTCGCGCCGTTTCCAATATATCTCTCTCGGTCGAACGCGGAGAAGTCATTGGGTTTCTCGGTCCGAATGGCGCTGGCAAATCAACCACCATGAAACTCTTGGCTGGCTACCTGCAACCCGATCAAGGGTCTGCGCGAATTGCCGGCTTCGATGTTTCGGAATCCCCTGTGGAAGCCAAAAGTAAGTTGGGTTATTCGCCTGAAGGCGCACCCGCTTATGGCGAAATGACAGTGAAAGAATTTTTGCATTTCGCGGCGACATTACGCGGCTTAAAAGACGCCGCAACGCGCGTGCACGAGACCTTGGCGTTATGTCGCTTAAGTGATGTTGCCGGACAAACCGTGGACACGCTCTCTAAGGGCTATCGCATGCGCGTCGGTTTTGCCCAGGCCATCATCCATGACCCTGAAGTTCTTATCTTAGATGAACCAACCGACGGCTTAGACCCCAATCAGAAGCACGAAGTCCGTCGCATTCTCGCGGGGATGGCTGAACGTAAAGCCGTCATCGTGTCCACGCACTTATTAGAGGAAGTCGAAGCTCTCTGCACACGCGTCATTTTAATTTCACGCGGCGAAATTCGCTGCGACGAAACTCCCAAGTCACTCTTAGCCCGCTTCCCTGGCAAGCGCATGGATGAAATCTTCCGCCACCTTACGACTTAATCCCATGCGTGCTTTCCGTGCCATTCTTGCCCGTGAGTTTCTCGGATACTTCCGAACTCCGCTCGCCTATGTATTCCTCGCGGTTTTCAACGCCTTCGCGGTTTCTTTAGCTTTCTTTGTCGGCTCCTTCTACGAGTCCGGCATTGCGAACCTCGATCGGTTTTTCATCTACCACCCTTGGCTATGGGCATTCCTGGCTCCTGCCGCTGGTGCACGTCTCTGGGCGGAAGAACGCCGACAGGGCACCCTTGAGTTATTGCTCACGTGGCCCGTAACCGTGTGGCAAGCTGCCCTCGGTAAATTCATGGCTGCTTGGCTGTTCTTGGCCACCGCACTCGCAATGTCCCTGCCGATGGTGCTAACCGTTTCTTGGTTAGGAAAACCCGACCTAGGCACCATCGCCTGCGGTTACCTAGGTTCACTCCTCTGCGGCGGCGCTTGCTTAGGAATCGCGGCGGTGTGCTCGGCGCTGACGCGCAGCCAAGTAATCGCATTTGTCACCGGCTTCCTCGCCTGCTTCATCCTCGTGATTATCGGCTATGGCGTGCTTGATAATTTATTAAGCGGCGTCTTGCCTGCGCAGTACGTTTCGAACGTGGCTCGCATTGGTCTCTGGCGAAACCTTGAACCATTCACGCTCGGCATACTCGGCATCCAACCACTCACCTACTTCATCTCAGTCGCTTTGGCCGGTCTCGGCTTAAGCACTCTCATGATCGAACGTCGCTAAAGCCCACTCCAATGAATCGCGTGCAAACCCTTCTTGCTGTCTTCGCCGTCATCGCTGCGGCATTTTTTGCCAACCTGATTGCCGACCGCATGGCCACCCGTCTCGACTTAACCGAAGACGGTATTTTTAGCCTCTCGGCAGGCTCACGTCATATTGCCTCAACTGTCGGCGAACCTGTGACGATTGAACTCTTCACGAGCCACGGCGACACACGCCTTTCGCCATACCTCGAAGCCTACTCTCGACGTGCCGAGGGTCTACTAAGGTCGTTTGCCGATGCTTCCAATGGCGCCATCCGACTGCGCATCACGGATCCACAACCGGACACCGAAGATGAGTCACGCGCACAGCGACAAGGCTTAGCCGGCACACGCGTAGCGAACGGCGCCGCCTACTTAGGATTAACTGCTCAACAAGCGGACTCTATTCGATCGATTCCTTTTCTCGATCCACGACGCGAGCGCTTCTTGGAATATGATATCGCCCAACTGATTGCTTCTGTCACTCGCCTGAGCAAACCTCGCCTCGCTTTCATCTCGACGCTGCCTTTGTCCAGCGACCTGCCACAAGGGCAGGAGCCTGGTCCGGGCGATGTGCTCATGGCTGAACTCAGTCGTAGTTTTGAGTGCGTCACCGTCAGTAATACGGCGACAGAGTTACCCAAAGACACCGTCGTGGTCGCAATGATTCACCCGCACCACCTAAATCCAAAACTCGCTTTCGCCGTCGACCAATTCTTGCTTCGCGGCGGGCCCGTGCTCGTGGCGATCGATCCCCTTTCACGTTACCAGAAATTCCAACAAGGCAATATGCCGTTGGTGATGGTACCTGCGAGCGCGATGGGCGCAGCGAGCGACCCTGCACTACTACGCAGTTGGGGCGTTGAAGCCCCCGTAGATACAATGGTGGGTGACGCTGCCCATTCACTACAAATGCCATCGTCGAGAGGCGAGGCCCTGAACTACCCGCTGGCCGTCGCCCTTGATAATTCAAATTTAGCCCCCGATCACCCTGTCACCAGTAACTTGAGGATGCTTAACATTCTAGACGCAGGTAGCGTGCGCCTCGTCAGCCCTGCACCTGCCGGATTAACATTTCTACCGCTGGTTACGTTCCGTGGACCTGGCGTAGGCACGCTACCTGTCAGTTTAGCGAATGCGGGCCCATTTGAGAAAGTCGCTGCACAATTCCGCCCAGACGGCCAAGAACGTACGTTTGCCGCTATCATTAGTGGTAGCTTCAAAACAGCTTTTCCTGAAGGAGCTCCTCGAGACGCCAATGACAAGGGTGCCGTGCCCATAAGTTTAAAAGTTTCTGAAAAACCCGGACGTTTAATCGTTATGGCGGATAGCGACTTCATTCTCGATTACTACTCTATCCGCCGGAGTACGGCCTACGGTCAACAGGTCTACGAACCGCTCAACGACAATCAGGCCTTCTTTATTGGTGCCCTAGAAACCTTGGCTGGCAGCGAGGACCTCGTGGGAGTTCGGGCAAAAGGCGCCGCCTTGCGTCCGTTCGACCGCGTGATGGCGCTCCAACGTCAAGCTCAAGCCACCTACCAGACAGAAATTGATCGTAACGAGAAAAAGCTGTCTGAGCTTGCCGAAAAAATTGCTGAACTGTCGCGCACGTCGGGCGGAGATCTTTCCAAAGGGATTGTGCTGACACCGGAACTAGAGCGCGAAGCTCAGCGCTTCACCGAAGAGCAGGCAGCTGTCCGTCGCACCTTGCGCGATATCCGCCGTGCAGCCCGTGAAGAAGTTGATTCACTCGGGCGTAATTTAGCGTGGATTAACCTGCTGGCAGCCCCGCTACTCGTCGGCCTCGGTGGCCTCATCTACGCCTTACTGCGCCGTCGCCGCCAGGCCTAAGCCACTATGCGTAATCGCACCCTGCTCTTCTCGACACTCGCCTTAGGCGCTGTTGCCCTGGCACTCGTCTTCACTGGACGAGAAACCCCACCTCCGACAACCCAAAGCTATAACTTAGTTCCGCCCGAACTCTTGGCAGATTTACGTGCACTCGAAATCACGGCGAATGAAAAAACGGTACGGATTGAGCGGACAGAAAAAGGCTGGGTGGTGCCTTCGCGCTTCAATCTACCGGTCGACACCGACAATCGTCTTCGACCCTTTCTGCAAGCACTGCGTAGTGCCAAGGTTCTTGGCACGCTGACATCCGATCCTCGACGGATTGCTAAACTGAACTTCTCCGGGAACTCCATCCGCATCGAAGCGGCGAATGGTAAATCATGGAGTGCGGAGTTTGGTCGGACAGTTGAAGACGGATCCGGCGGCGCAGTTCACCTTCTTGAATCCAAAGACGCACTCCGCACGACCTTTACAGGTTACCTTGAGGGAGATCCCGCCAACTGGATTAACCCAGTCTTATATGTGATTAAGCGCGAAGAGGTGCGTAGCGTTAAAGTAACTTTCACGGACGGAACAACGGTTGCGCTCGCACGTGAAAAAACGGGTGAACCCCTGAAGGGCAATGTTGAGCCCAAACTTGCTGCCGCCAGCGAAGAACTTTTAAACGCACTCTCCGTTCTCCGCGCTGCCGATGCGATTGCCCCTAATGACGCAGAGGCAACCGCTGCCCTTGCCCACCCTTTCATCGTGGAAGTCACTCTCTTTTCCGGTGAAACAATTACGCTCCGCATGGCCAAGGCGCCCGCAGGTAAACCCGGCGAGCCACCACGGGGATGGATGACGGTCACACACTCCGACGCCGCTCACCCTATGAACCAACTCGCCAAGCAGGCACTCTATACATGTCCGCCTTGGCTGGCTGAACAAGTGGCAGGATCAGCCGCCGAACTCGCGAAGCGAATGGACCCCCCTCAAGACGGGCAAGACGGAGCGCCAACCTTGCAGATCCCAGAAGGGATACGCTGAGTGCGCTTGCCAAGGTCTTGGTAGATGACTTGATGAAGCCGTGATGGCTACCACCGAACAATCCCTCGCAACCTACCTGCCGGTGTTGGTGCAGATTGTACTCGGGCTTTCCGTCCCCATTGTCGTGCTTGTTGCGAGTCATATCTTCGGACAACGCGCCAAGGGTAATTATATTAAAGATAAAGCTTACGAGTGCGGCCTGCCTTCCGAAGGCAAAGTGCACCCTCGCTTCGCAGTGAAGTTCTACGTCACCGCGATGCTCTTCATCCTCTTCGATATCGAAGTGGTCTTCCTTGTGCCCTGGGCACTCGTCTACCGTGAGTTCCTTGCTGCAGGCATCGCCATCACCGCAGCCACGGCAGTTTTTCTTGGCGTGCTCGTGCTCGGTCTCTTCTACGAAGTGCGCCGCGGCGC
>CAIYUD010000132.1 GCA_903929325.1 uncultured Opitutia bacterium
ATCCATACCAAGGTGGGCGAGGAGTTTGAGAGAGTTTGAATGATCTTTGTTCGTGAGTACGGCGACTTTGATACCTCGGCTTCGTAGTGCGGGAAGCAGTTCGCGTGCGCCCGGATAAACTTCTAGACCTTCAAACATTACAGTTGGGAAGTGCTCAAGGTAGAGTCGGATGGCTGTCGATGCATTGGCTTCTCCAACTAAGCGCGTCATGGTAGCTTTGGCGGCTCCGCCCACAGATTTTTTAACCTCCGCAAAAGATCGCTCCGGCAGCCCCATGATTTTCATGACATCATTCGCGCAGCGGTGAATGGCCACGAAGTTATCGACCAAAGTACCGTCTAAATCGAGTAAGACGGTCTGAGGGAGGGTTGGTGACATGCGTTTATCACGCCCTATTAGGCTGACTTTCCAAGTTTGGATTTGCAGGAAAGGTCTAAGAATCTACGGTTCGACCATCTTCCTATGATTTTCTCGCTCAATCTTACTAAGCCGCTCGGTCGCATTGGCTACTTGGCTAACCTCATCTTCTTTGGTGTAGTCTTCTCTGCCTTTGCATGGGGAGCGCATTATTTAATGACCGTTAAGTTTCCGGAGAACGGTGCGCACCACGAAGCCGAGGTTGCCGCACAAACCGCTTATGCCACAAGCCTGACGAAGGCTAAGAAGGCAGCGGCAGGTAAAGCTTTATCAGCTGAAGAGACAGCGAAGTTGAAGGCTGAAGCAACGGAAGTGGGTAATAAAAAGGGCGAAGAAGCTCACCATCACGCAGCGGAAACATGGGCTCCTTTCCAAATCTTCTTACTGATTTTAGTCGCGGTCTTCTTTGGTGGGTTTGCTTCGGTAGCTACTCAGCGACGCATGAATGATGCAGGCCTGCATGGTACGCTCTGGCTTGCTGTTGGTCATATTGGCACCTGGGGCTTAGCCGCCTTTTTAGCCTTCCTGCCTTACTTTGAAGCTGCAGGCACTACGCGAAACTGGCTTACGGCAACTTCAGTCGCAGGCGTTTTGATTTTACCACTGTTATTACTCGGAGCAGGTAAGCACGATTCGCACGACGCGCACGGTCACTGAGCCGACGTGCCCAACTGAAAGGAGCAAGCGGGAAGCAGGAAGATCAAGGGTGGCCGATGACGATCTGCTAGGCTTGGCACGCTCATGAATGCACGCGGGCTCCTGGAGCTCATTCGTGACCTTAGACCTCCAGCGTGATCTGAACTTCGACGGCGGCGTTGAGTGGTAAGCCATTAACGGATACAGCTGCCCGTGCGTGCTTACCGGCATCGCCAAAAACAGAGACGAGAAATTCTGAGCAACCATTGAGTACTTTTGGGCTGTCCGAAAAGCCATCGATGCCGTTGACGTAGCCCTGAACCATGACGACGCGTTTAATGGCATCTAAAGAGCCCAAAGCGACCCGCGCGTTGGCCAATGCGTTCAGCGCGCAAATGCGGGCGCCTTCGGCAGCAGCTGTGATGTCGACATCTTTGCCAACCTTACCGGCACAGACAATTTTTCCGTCACGAAGGGGGAGTGTTCCTGCGAGTACGAGTAGATTGCCCGTGCGCACGGAAGGTACATAAGCACCCGCAGAGGCAGGTGGGGTGGGCAATTCGATGCCAAGCTCGCGAAGGCGAGCCTCAGGGGAATAAACTGACATCGCTTAGCGCGTGCGTGGCTTCGACATTAAATCCAGCATCTCGACAATGAGCTCGCGCGACTTGGATTTGATGTCGCGGGTTAGCACGGTGTCAGATGTACCCGCTGCGCTGCGCTCAGCACGATAGGTCTCGGCAACGATTGGTTGGCTGTTACGGCGAATGGTTGCGTCGTCACGTACAGACAAGGAAACCTGTCCTGCAAAACGGCCAAGGCCTCGGTCAAAGCGAATTTCGATAACGAGCTGTGGGGTCGATGCGTCAGGATTGAGCGCAGGGAGTTCCTTGGTGGTGACTCCAGCACGACGAAGCTCCAGTTCGGCGAGATCGCGGAGCTCGTTGCGGAGCTCAGCATCATCGGGACGGTTTTCAGTCGTGCGAACGTCGATGTAAAAATAGGAAATCGACTTCAGGCGAGCGACCGAAGGGTCAGCTTCGCCTGGCTTTGGGGCGGTCCGGGTAGCAGGGGTCGGTGCCGTTGGGCTGGCAGGGTCTTCGAATCCTTGAGCGGAAAGAAGGGCTGCGACGACAAGGAGAGGGAGGGCGATGCGAAGGCACATGGGGACTTTATGGTTGATAGTTGGGCTGGGGTAAACCGTGAAATGAAAGAGGGTATGCCCTTTCCGTCTCGCCCTCGGCTAACTCGCATCTTAAAGAAATACCGATGATTTTGCATACCCTCAGTCTCCACCTTGCTTCGTCCGAGCGTGGCATTGCGTGGTTTTACGAACAAATGGACGCTCCCGGTCGTGCTGTCGCCGGCGTTCTTCTCCTCTGCTCGTTCATAGGTTGGGGTGCGATGATTCAAAAGTGGAGTGACGTTCAAGATGTACGCCGTCGTAACCATGCATTTGAAGGACGTCTCCGTAATGAAAACGCCGTCACATCTTTAAACTTCCCGCGCAGCGCAGGTCTTTGTCCTTACGAGTATTTAGTCGCCGAAGCGACAACCGCTTACCAACGCCACAAGGGGAAGATGACTTCGCGTCAAGATATCGCGCTGTGTATGGGCCACGTTGAGAATGCCATCCAGCGTGGCATCGCTCGCACCTTGGTTAAGTATGAAGAAAAGATGGTGCTGCTAAGCTCACTTGTCTCCGGGGGTCCTTTCTTGGGACTACTGGGAACTGTCTGGGGTGTGATGGTTACTTTCGGTGCGCTCTCTGAAAAGGCTACCATCTCGATGCTTGCTCCAGGTGTTTCCGGTGCATTGGTGACGACGACGTTAGGCCTGCTCGTTGCGATCCCAGCGACGTTTGGCTATAACTTCTTACTTACGCAGGTTAAAATTATGACCACTGAGCTTGAAAATTATGCGAGCTCGTTGGCGGACCGCGTGGAACTCGAACTCGAAGCCGAGGTTCGTCTAAATCTCGAGGCACGTGCGCAGCAAGCTGCCCATGCTCCCGCCTACGCAGCACCCGTACAGCCGGTGGCTCCTGTTGTGGTACAGCCCGTTTATCAAGCGCCAGTGGCGACGCCTGCGGCACCCGTACCTGTGCCAACGCCTATTCCGACGTCGACGCCTGCTGAACCGCCCGAAGATTCTATTCCTGGTTGGGAGGACGCCCGTTAAGTCATGGCACGTAGTTTTTCCAGACCCCATCGCTTGCATGCGATGACAGAGATCAACGTCACCCCGATGCTCGATTTGTGTTTTTGCCTTTTGATCATCTTCATGATCTCGACGCCTGTGCTCGAGCAGACGACTCAAGTTAATTTACCTAAGGCTACTCAAGGCGCAGGTAAATCCACAGACACTAAACAGAAATACGTCATCGTGAGTATTGATTCTGCCGGCAAATTAACTTTGGGAAATAAGACCGTAACGTTGCGTGAGCTTGAAAATGAATTTGCCACCATCGCGGTGCTTCCTGAATCCGAGCAGCCGATTGTCCGCGTACGCGGCGAGGGCACGACCACGCTGCAAAAATTGATGGATATCTTTTCGGCAGCTAAATCAAAAGGCTTAACCAAAGTTGGTATCGATACTGAGATTCGCTAAAGATGTCGGAAGGATCTAAAGGCTGGATTGGTTCACTGGTAGTGCACGGCGCACTGATTGCACTCTTAGTCGGTGCTTCCTGGTGGGGTGCACAACAACAAGCCGGTAACCTGGACGCAGTTGATCCGCTGTTAGTTGATTTAAATGGCATTGTCGGTCGCAAGGCAGGCGAAGTCGGACGCGAAGAAGGTGTCGCCAAAGGGCAGACAACGGGTTCGCGGCTCTTTCACTTTAAGCCAGTAGATTTAGATAAGATTCGTCGGGAGCAGCAGGCCGAAAACGCGGGTGGTTCTTCAAGTGCAGGTGCTACGCAGCCTAAAGGTTCGGGAAGTAAAACTTCACGTTCGTCGGGTGGCAAAGAATCCCTCGATAACTTTTTGAATGGTAAGGGTACGGGGCGCGGTACGGGCACATCAGCTGGCGTCTCTGGGGTGAGTCTTGGTCGATCAACAGGCACGGGAGACAATGGTGGCGACGGGGGTTCAGCGACTGCTCAGCAAATGTACGCCGGAGAAGTGCTGGCGCGTTTTCGGCAAGCTTGGGCCGATACGGTGACGAGTCAGGGCGAGGATCTCGGTACCATCCAATGCGGCGTTAAGGTTTCCGTCTCAGCTTCCGGGCAAGTGACTTTCTCGGGTTTCATTTCCGCACCTTCGTCTTCAAAAGCAGCTACGCTGGTACGTCGCGCTGTTGGCCAAATCGGCAACTGCGGGGCTCCACCTCTCGGTAAAGCTTTCGACATCGAATTCCCGCGCGTCAGTACGAGCGAGTAAGTCGATTACTTCGAGGCGGTGTTGTGCGCGGAGATTTTATCACGCAACTTCGCCGCTTTCTCGTAGTCTTCTTTGGCGACAGCTGCGCGCAGGGCCTCTTGTAATTCTTCTAAGGTCAACTTTGTGGGCGTGCGGGTGATTTTTGTCTTCGCAGCATCTTTGCCGGTTTTGTCTTTCGACATGTCCTGTCCGTGGGTTGGCGGTGTCGGAGCAGGCGTCAGTGGATGACGGCCGATATGTGTCATCGCAGGCTGACTGCGGGCAATTAACGTATCAGCTTCTTGGACGTGTGAGGTGTAACACTGTGCACAGCCCATGCGTTGTGTGCGTTCGAAATCAACCCAGCGGAAGCCGCAAGCAGGGCAACGTCCACGTCCGGCGGGAGCGGGTATAGCTAACTTAAGCCCAGCAGCGGTTGCGGGCAGCGGGCTCGTAAGGATGCCTGCGGGTAGGCATTTCGCACAAAAAGCTTTGGATTGGGTGTGTGCGCCCACGACGAGCGTCAGGAAGACGCTCGCAGGCTCTGAGCATTGAGAGCAGCAAGGGATCTGCTTAGGCTCGTTCATGGACGTTAACTTAGAAAGTAAATCGCCGGTGGCAAGTGCGGGCGCTTAACGATGACCGACGGAAGAGAAGTCTAGAACGCTATGGCTGATGCTTCCACGTTCGAGGGCGGCGATGTCGGTGTCTTTGCGCCCCGATAACTCTTCGCCGTCATTCCAGCGGAAGGTGTAACCATCATTACCTGGCTGAAAGAGGGTACCAAAGCGCAAGTGGGCGGGGACGGTTCTTTCGACAGTGGTCGTGGCCAGGGTTGTCGCAGGGTAGTTTAAATTGTGTACCGTAATACCGCTGTGTGGAACTCCCACGAGCTGGCGTGCAAATTTAGCCGCGTGTCGACACGCAGCCTGCAGGTTTGGCTGAAGGGATCCGGGGCACAGGTGATTGGCATGGCGAATAGACTCAAAAGTTTCTTGGTCTAAATCCAATGAGCATGCCGCTGAAGGGATTCCCCAAGTCGCACCCTCGATGGCGCCTGCAAGTGTGCCCGAACTTAACCCAAGGGGCATCGAGGCATTGTAGCCGATGTTCATCCCGGAGAGGACGACGTCGGGTCGCTTGGGTAGAAGATGGCCTAAGGCAATATTGACGCAATCGGAGGGCGTCCCGTCGATATCCCATGCCTGATCACCCGGTCCGGGCGCTTGGTTGACTTGCACCGAGCGGTGGCGGCTAAAGGCACGACCAATCCAGCTACGCTCACCCAAAGGGGCTGCCGCCCAGACGTAAAAACCCTCTTCTTTACAGGCCAAAGCGAGTGCATGGAAGAAGGCTGCGCCAATTCCATCGTCGTTGGTCAAAAGGATAGTCGGTCGGTCCATGGGCTAAGGTTAGGGTCAGGGATGGCACAGGGGAAAGGAAATGTAGACTGTTTTGTGCCTTTTCCGCCGGCGACTTGCCGTCTTATGCTTTGCCATGCCTCTGTTCCGTACATGCCTCTTGGCCGCCCTCATCATTTTGGCCGGGTGTGCTCCCGAAAAAGATACAGCGACGCTTTCAGCTGAGGCCGGTGTCTTGATTATGAATAATGCAGCGGAGCCTGCAGGTTTAGACCCGCAAGTTGTCACAGGCATGTTGGAGTCGCGTATTGTCAGTGCACTCTTTGAGGGATTGGTGGCGTATGATCCTAAAACCCTCGAGGCGGTGCCGGGTGTTGCCGAAAAATGGGAGATGTCCGAAGACGGGCGTACATGGACTTTTCATTTACGTCCCAATGCTCGCTGGTCGAATGGCGATCCGGTGGTCGCACAAGATTTTCTGTTTAGCTACCAGCGCATCCTCTCTCCAGGTCTCGCCTCTGAATATGCCTGGATGCTTTTTGCAGTCAGCGGCGCTCATGATTATTACGACGGCAAACTCAAAGACTTTTCAAAAGTCGGATTTAAGGCTCCCGATGCGCATACGGTGGTAATGACTCTCGATCATAAGACGCCGTACTTCCTGCAACTCCTTTGCCACCACAGCTGGTTGCCCGTTCACCCGCCTACCATCTTGAAGCACGGAGCAATCGATGCTCAGAACAGCCGATGGACGCAGCCAGGGTCACTCGTAGCTAATGGCCCTTTCACTTTGGAGTCATGGGAAGTTGCCCGTCGTATTGTCGTACGCAAAAATCAGAAGTATTGGGATGTAGCCAACGTCTCTCTTAACGCGGTTGAGTTTCGTGCGATGACAGATCTTTTTGCGGAAGAGCGGGCATTCCGTGGTGGTGAATTGCACATCACCGGTGCAGTGCCTCCGTATAAGGTCCGTAAATTGATTGAGGCAAACGACACCGCCCTGCGCCTCGATACATTCCTTTCTACATCTTTCATTCGTGTTAACACCAAGGTTAAAGATAACCCATCCGTCGCGAAAGTATTGAGCGATGTTCGGGTACGTCAGGCCTTGGGTATGGTCATCGATCGAAAGATGATGGCAGAAAAGGTCCTGCGTGCGGGCGAAGAACCAGCCTTGGGGATTACGCCTCCGGGCACAGGTGGTTATACCTGTCGTGCGCGTTGGAGCCAAGATACCGAAGCTGCCCGCAAGTTACTTGCCGAAGCAGGTTATCCCGGTGGACGTGGTATGCCGACTTTAGAGTACCTTTATAACACCTCCGAAGGCTCCATGATTTCAGCCCAAGCCTATCAAGAGATGTGGCGCCGGCAATTGGGCATCGAGGTGGTGCTGCGTAATCAAGAATGGAAGGTGTATCTTCAGAGTTTAAATAAAGGTGAGTACCAGCTCGCCCGCTCCGCGTGGACAGGTGACTACAACGACCCCAATACATTTTTAGAAATGTTTACGACGGGGAATGAAATGAATCAGACAGGCTGGAGCGATCCGCTGTACGATCAGTTGATTGGTCAGGCCGCCGCAGAAACAGATCGCGATCGCCGATACGAATTTTTCCAACAAGCCGAAGCTCGGTTAATCTCCGGGGCGCCGATATTGCCAGTAGTCTTTAATAAAAATAAATTCCTCATTCGTTCTGAAGTTACGGGTTGGTATCCGACGCTTCTCGACATGCATCCTTTGAAGGCTGTTCGCCTCAAAGGGCAGGTCGATGGGCTGAAATAAAAAAGGCGTCTCAGTTGAGACGCCTTTTTGGTTAAAGGAGTTGGACCTTAAATCGCTTCTGGGCCGCGCTCGCCCGTACGAATACGAATGACGTCGGTCAGGGTTTGGACGAAAATCTTTCCGTCACCAATTTTGCCTGTGTGAGCTGCTTTGGTGATGGTTGCAATTGCGCGGTCGACGAGTTCGTCGGGCAGGGCGAGTTCGAGTTTTACCTTAGGGAGGAAGTCGACGGTGTACTCGCTGCCGCGGTAAATTTCGGTGTGCCCCTTTTGGCGGCCAAATCCTTTTACTTCGGTGACAGTCATGCCCTCGATGCCGACTTCTGCGAGGGCGTCTTTAACTTCCTCAAGTTTGAAGGGCTTAATAATGGCTGTAACGAGCTTCATATGGGTGTTGGGTTTAGAGGATTATTGGGTTCATGGCTCTTACTGCAACGCTCATGCCAAAGTCATTTATATGCCAGATGTGGCCTGGGTTTGAGTGATTTTGTGCAAAGCCTCCACGCATTTGTGAAGTTTTTCAGCAGACTTGAGCCCTGGGGCGAGTTCGACCTGGCTATTTAGGTCTAAGAATCGAGCGCCCGCTGTGTAGGCTTCTGCGACATTATCGGGGCCTAGTCCGCCTGCCAGAACCCATTGGTGGCCGGGGTGTGACTTCAGGGTTTCGGCAAAGCGCTTCCAGTCAGCACGTTTTCCCGTGCCTCCGAAGGCTCCGACTTGGTGGGCGTCTTGGACAAAGGTCTGAGCGAAGGGCAATAAATCTACAGGGAAGGGCTGTCCTTCGGGTAGGCGTGGAGCGAGCCAAAGTGCTGTGCCAATGGCTTTAGCGAGTGCACCCACGTCGCAATTTTTCTCCACAGGATCAAAATGAACTTGGACGGCGGCAAAGCCTTCATCCATGAGCGCCTGTGCCTCTTTGGCTGTAGGATTTACCGCAATCGCTACTCGGCCCTTGGCGGGAATTTCGCGTAAGAGTGCTAAACGATTTTCGACTGGAACGTAGCGTGGAGATTTCGACCACACATTTACGCCGATCCAGTCTGCGCCAAGGTGTACGGCCATGGCAGCATCAGCCGCACGTGTTATTCCGCAAACCTTGATGGTGATAGGTCCAATCATTTACCTGAGCTTAAGGCAGCAATAGCCGCATCGCGAATACCTTCAGCAGTGGGAGTGGCAGCGATAGCGCCAACGGGGATGCCCGCACGGCGCATGGTATCAGCAGTGGTAGAGCCTACAGCAACGGTCTTGGGCTGTGGAGCACCCGGATCGATACGGAGGGAGGCTGATTGGTGGAGGAAAGATTCAACGGCAGATGGGCTCGCGAAAACCAAGATATCGGCACCGCGTTTACGGAAGTCGTCGGCAGGGGCTGTATCCGCAACCGAGTTGGCGCCTGTCTCATAAACGCGCAACGTATCGACGATAGCAGAGCCTTGCTCAATCAGGAGACGCGAAAGTTCATCGGATGCTAAATTCCCAGCAACGATGAGCACCTTTTGATTTTCAACATCGTGGTCGGTCATGAGCTTTCGGGCTAAGGCTACGGCATCGGCGTCCTTCGGGGTGAGGTCGGCGTCGAGGTGGTAAGTGCGCAAGGCCGCTTCGGTAGCGGGACCCACGCAGGCAATACGAGATCCGCCAATGGAGCGAATATCAGTGAAGCGTTCAAAAAACCGATTAAAGAAACCGCGTACGCCATTGGCACTTGTGAAGACAATCCAATCATAGGCGCCGATACCTTCGAGAATCTCAGAAAGAATCACTTGATCAGGCTCAAAGCGAATGGCAATGAGTGGCAGCTCGGTAACTTCGGCGCCCGTATTTTCGAGAACTTTCCGCCAGGTTATGGCTGAGCCCTCTGGACGTGTGAGAACGATGCGACGGCCTTTGAGTTTAGCAGATGACATTTTAAGACTTAATCTTGGAGAGAATATGGGTCACGGCCGATTCGGCTTCGTTGACGTTTTTGGCTAACATGGGGAAATCATGTCGGCCGAAGTCGTCGCGATAAATAGAGACAGTTTCGCCCGATACATGGCAAGCGAAGGCGGTGTGGCAACCCTCGCCTAAGCGTGCAAGGAAGAGGCGTTCAATGCCGACGGCACGAGCAGAAGTTGCGTCCAGCGCGGAGGTGTACTGGCTAGCATCAGCCGTCCGCGTTTGCAGAGCGATAGCACCTTGACCTGCGGCTGGTACCATTTGGCCGAGAGAGATAGGTTCAAAGACGAGACCTTCCCATGCGTGAATGCTAAGTCGATTCAGTCCTGCTTGCGCAAGAAAGGTAGCATCAGCTTGTCCTTCGGCAACTTTGCGCAGCCGGGTGTCGACATTGCCACGCAGCTCCGACCATTCCACATCTTTAAAAAGTTTAGCGCCTTGAGCGCGACGTCGCGGGCTACCGGTTGCGATTTTGCGTGGCGTGGAAATTTCTGCACGCCTGACTAACGTATCACGTGGATCTTCGCGCGGAAGGAAACCTGCTAAGGTTAATCCTGAGGGCATCTCGGTGGGCAAATCTTTGGCGCTATGGATGGCGATGTCGCCTTCGCCCCGTCGCAGGGCTTCCTCGAGTTCGGCGGTAAAGAGTCCCTTGCCGCCCTGCTTTTCGAGCGACCAGTTGGTCTGCTTGTCGCCAGTCGTCACGACGATGCGAATCTCAACCGGACGGCCCAATGCAACGCTGAGCCGTGCCGACACGAGGTCGGCCTGGCGGCGGGCGAGGGGACTGCCTCGAGTGAGGAGTACGAGAGGACGCATCGGACGTCATAGCCTAAAGCCTAAAGTGCTTAAGCCTAAAGGCTAAACGTGAGTGTAGTCAGACTAAAGACTAAGGACTAAAGACTAAAGTCTGGTAATCGAATTCAGAGGCTTCGGGTGGCCATAAGCCAAAGTGAGATGCAGCCACATACCTGGCTTTAGTCCTTCGTCTCTTTGCCTTCGCCAACTCAGTGCCCCTCGTGCTCTTTGATATATTCCTGCTTAAGTCCGAGTGACTCAGGTGCATGCAGTACCAGCATCTTCATGCGGATGTCGCCCGGAATCTTAACTGCGGTAGCCTTAGATACGATGATCATTAGGCCGATCGACAGAGGTACAGCCCAGATGGCAGGCTGTTCGCAAAGAATGCGTGCCAGCGGGTGAGCAATCCATGTATCGCGCAAACTTGCACCGATAGGATGGTCTGCCCAGTAAGCTGTTAGGGCAGTGGCATCCGTTAATTTTTTCGCACCCGCGGCAGCGACATCAGAAATCGATGTGAGCGTAATCGCACCCAGGGCAGCGACGCCGCCACCCAGCATTCCCGCAGCAGCGCCTGGCATGGTCATTCCGCGCCACCAGACTGACATGAAGAGTAGCGGGAAGTAACTCGCCGCAGCGATCGCGAAGGCCTGACCAACCATGAAGTTGATTTCCAGTGCCTCCACTTGCATGCCCAATCCAATCGATGCTGCGCCAATTAAAACCGCACACCATTTAAATGCGTAGAGGCGTTGTTCAGGTGTAGAGGTTGGACGAAGGATGCGCCCGTAGATGTCGTGAGCGAGGGCACCCGTCATCGAAACGAGTAAGCCTGAGAAGGTCGACATGAACGCAGCGAAAGCACCTGCACAGGTAATGCCGCTGAGAATCGATCCGAGTAGCGCGTGGTCTTTACCAGCAAGGAGTGTGGGGAGTTCTAAAACAACTTTATCCGTACCTTTAGCGCCCACCGCATCATAGAGGTGCGGAATAAGGGATCGACCAAGCACACCGTAAATCGGCGGGAAGACATAAAATACACCAATCAAAATCATCACCCACATTGTCGTACGCTTTGCCGCAACGCCGTCAGGATTGGTGTAAAAGCGCACAAGGATGTGCGGTAGGCCGGCGGTACCGCAGACAAGCGCGATAATTAGGGAATAGGTGTAGAGAAGTGAGTAGGGCTTACGGACAGATTCTAACTGAGCCTTTGCTTCAGGGTCTTTGCTTGCGGCCAGCGAAGCATCAACAGCCTTTGTGGTTAGTTTTCCGAA
>CAIYUD010000133.1 GCA_903929325.1 uncultured Opitutia bacterium
CCCTTCGCGGCATTCCCGCTAATGTCGATGCAGCTGTACATATTTCCTACGACGAAGCTGCGAAGTCGCAACTGCACCCCCTCGCAGTCGCCCTCCAAAAACGCATGGAAAAACTTGGCGAACAACTCGACCCAGTGGCGGCCAAGAACAATAAGGCGCTTTTAAATCGCTTAGGCCTAAAGCCTGACGGTACACACATCATTAAGCTGGGAATCCGCATCACGAAGGGCGAAGGCGAAGAAGGTCCGGATTATTCTTTCTACGGCGTCATCCACCTCGACCTTCTTAAATCTGCTTTTGACACCTTCGCTAAAGAACAAGGCGTCAGCCCAGTTGTCATCGGCGACCTTACTGGATGGGAAGGCAGCAAACTGGTAATCGCACTTTTGAAAGCGCTCAATCAAGACGTTGGGACTGAAGAATCGGCCATGGAGGTGCTCAAGGACTACGCCGTCGTCATGCCCGAAGATAATGTGCTTATCTTATCACCCGTCCGCGAGATGAGTACGGCCCTCGCATGCTGGCGTAATAAAAAACCGAGCTTCGAGTTGCCCGCCAGCGCGCAGGCCGAAGTCGTTGCCACCCCTTTACACCACACGCAAATTTACGCCAACGTCCGCAAGATCCAAGAAGCCGTCGACCCTGAATCATTAAAAACCGACAAACTTGGTTTCAAAGATGTGATGTTTGTTGTCGGCGAAGACACTAAAGATTTCCTCATGCGCGCGAAGGTCAACTTCAGCGATGAAGCAAAAGCTAAGACCGCCGCACAAGAAATCACCTCTGCGCTAGCCATTGGCAACTTGGGAACCGTAGAGGCTGATGAAGATGACGCTGACACGAAGTACTATAAGAGTGAAGCGGCAGACTTCCTTGCAGGCATCAAAACCACTCAGGAAGGTGCAACAGTCTCCATCCGCAGTGCATACAACTTAGACCATGCCAAAGTTCTCTTCGGCAAGCTAGGCGACAAGGTAGAACAAATGGCACGCGAGGCAGCGAAAGAAAAAGCGACCCCTGCACCTGCATCTGTCGAAGACGAAGAAATGGATGCACCCGCAAAAGCTCCTGCACCCAAGAAGACTAAATAAATTTAAACACTAAACCTAAAATCATGAAACCCATCCTCCTCACAGCGCTCGTCGCGTTCTCTGCCGTCGTCTCAGCCGGTCTACCTACCAGTGGCCTGCCCTCTGACAGCACGGACATTGCCGTGCATATTTCCAACGAGACAATCGACAAAACCCAAATTGGTAAGGCCCTAACCGATGCCTTTATCGGCGAGATTGAGGCCAATACAGTTGTCGTTGCCTTGAAGAATGAACTCGGGTTCGTACTCGACGAGGACTTCCGCGACGTGACCGTCGTCGCCAAAGCCGGCGACGAGAAGAGCGTCATCGCACTTATCCGTGGAAAATTCAATAAGGCCCGCATCGAAGCATTCGCCGCAGCCAACAAAGTACCCAACCGCACCGTCAAAGGCCTGAAGGCTTGGGACTCCCAAGCCTTCGGTAACGCCATTGCCAAAGCCGCTGGATCTGAGCCAAACAAGAGCAATCCAAGCATAACCGTCGAACTGGTAATCGTCGACGGCAACACCATCGTCGCTGCCGAAACCTCGAACATCGAGCGCGCAGTTACCGCTGCCACATCGAGCAAGCCCTGGAAACATGCCGGCCTAACGACTGCGGATGCCTCTGTAAAAAATGGCTGGTTACTCATCTCGGCTAATGTTGCCGCAATCGAGGAAGCTGAAGCCGCAAAGCGCAAACCAGATGCTACGACGTCGACTGAAGGTAAAGCCGCTCTCGCTAAACGCAGCGGTGTCAAAACCGTCATTGTAGCTTTGGGCGAAAGCGCCACCGACGTAACCCTCCGTGTTCACGCTGATTTCGTTGATGAAGCTGCAGCTAAGAAAAATATTAGCCAAGCAAAGGGCACGCTCGGCTTTGGCAGCATGTTAACCATGCCTGCCGATGGTGATTCCGCAGAAGTTGCGGCCAATAAAGCCACTGGGTCCGATCTGATTCGCCGCATCACCATCACACAAAATGGTGCAGCGGGTGATGCGACACTCGACTACCCTATTCAGAAGCTAGCCCAAAGCATCGTCCGTGCCGCAGAAGCACGTCGTGAGAAGGCCGCTGGCAAAGGTAAGTAATCTTTAAGCGACTCTCTCCAAAAAGGGCGACCGCTGGTCGCCCTTTTTATTGCGAGAATACAACGACCCGACATACTTATTATATGAATTTTCGGCGTCGGACTGTTTGGTTGGTCGCCAGCCTAGCGTTAACCGCGGCTATGATATTCTGGTTCAGGCGAGGTACAGACCTGTCACTCGAACGCAATCACAGCACCGTTGGACGTGTATTCATTCCTGCCGCCCAGAAATCAGCAGCAGGTTTAAAAATCACAGGCGCGCCCGCGCTGATTGATGAGATAAGTCGTGTGAGCTCGACACGTGATCGCCTCGTTGCGGCTTTTAAATCAACCCAAAGCCCAACCATTGATTTTGGCTTTGGACCTGGTGACGAGAGTGTGGAAGTTGCGCCTGCAACGGAGAGCCGCATTGGCCTGCCAGCGATCGCAGATACATTGCTTAAAGCCCAAGACAACCCGTTGCTCATCGTGCACATCCGTGAACCCGCGCGCTTGGCCCAAGTTGCCGCACGGCGTAGCTGGATTGGCCCTCTTGCGGGCGACGTCTTTGCGTCTGCCCAATCCATCAGCATAGCTGTTGATGAGGATACTGAAGCTGGCCGACTGCACGTTACCTTTGCGCTCGAGTTTCCGGACAGCGACGCCGCCGAAGCCGCACTCAAACGCTTAACGTCTGCGCAAGGTGACTATGCTCAGTTAGGTTTTATTGCCCGACCGGGTTATGAACGTGTTGTCCGCCGCACACGGCTAGTTGTGATTCGGATAGACGTGCAGTCAAACGAAGCCGCCGAGTACCTACCGCCACGGTAAATTAGGCAACGAACTCAAGGGTGCCGTCCGACTTTAATCGACGGTAGTAACAACCTGAACGCGTACGTCCATTTGACCCCTTGGTGTGACAAGCGCCCTGCCCCGCTGGCTTCACACGGTAAAGGATCGAGTTCTGCTCGCAATTCACACGCACTTCAAGGAGCTCAAGAAAATCGCCAGAGGTCAGCCCTTTAATCCACAGCTCATTCCGCGAGGTCGACCAAAAGGTAGCTTTCTTTTCTTTAAGGGCGGTTTCTAAGGCCAGCTGGTTCACATATCCCACAATCAGGACTTCACCCGTGGCAGCGTCTTGGGCTACGGCGGGGATGACGTCTTCTTTGCCAGAAGCGATTTTACGGAGCTTGCCGAAATCAAGGGTCAGCGCTTGGCCTTCTTCTAGAGCGGGATTTGACATGATTCTAAGGAAGGGGCGGGATTGCCTTCCATTCAAGGCTGGAATCCCGCCCCAGTGCCCCCTATCCGTCAGTTACCTTATGCCACTCGACACTCAAGCCCTCCAACGTGCCGCCAACGAAGCACGTGGCCTTGCCATGGATGCGGTCGCCGCCTGCCACTCAGGTCACCTCGGCCTCCCCCTTGGCTCGGCGGAAATCGGCGCCGCCCTTTACGGAGATTTCCTTCGTCATAATCCAGCCGACGCTACCTGGCCAAATCGCGACCGCTTTGTGCTCTCCGCGGGACATGGCTCGATGTTTATCTATGGCTGGTTACACCTTGCTGGCTTTGACCTCTCGATGGATGAGGTGAAAGCTTTCCGCAAGCTCCACAGCAAGACTCCAGGTCACCCAGAATTTGGTGAGACCGCAGGCGTCGAAGCAACCACTGGACCCTTGGGACAAGGCACCGGCAACCTCGTGGGTATGGCGATTTCGGCAAAAATGGCCGCGGCACATTTCAACACAGCGGAACACACCATCTTCAATCACCTCATCGTCGGTCTCGCCGGTGACGGTTGTTTACAAGAAGGGATCTCGCATGAGGCAGCTTCGTTCGCAGGACGCTTTGGCTTGGATAACCTCGTCATGCTTTATGACTCTAACGATGTCACCCTGGACGCCATGGCTTCCAAGACGCAGAACGAAGACACCGCCAAACGCTACCAAGCCTGCAACTGGGATGTCACCACCCTGCCCAACGGTCACGACATTGCCGCCATTTCTGCTGCCCTTGAAGCAGCTCGCAAGGCTACCAACGGCAAACCCAAGCTCATCATCTGTAAGACCACCATCGCTAAAGGCATTCCAGAAGTTCAAGGCACCAGTAAAGGCCACGGTGAAGCCGGCGTGAAATTTATTCCTGCCGCCCGCAAGGCGCTTGGCCTACCCGACGAAACCTTCTTTGTCTCTCCAGAGACGCGTGCTTACTTCACCGCACGCAAAGCAGTGCAAGCACAGGCGCATGCAAACTGGAAACAGACGTTTGCTGCTTGGACAAAAGCCAACCCTGAAAAAGCCGCCCAACTTACCAAGGGTCTTGCTTGTAATCATGGCGAAGCCAACGAGCTGCTCGCTGCCATTCCTGAATTCGGTAAAAACACCCACGCAACACGTGTCTCAGGTGAGATTGCGCTCAACGCAGTTGCGAAGGCATCCCCGCTAATTCTTTCAGGTTCCGCAGACTTACACGGTTCGACGAAAAATTACCTCAAGGACATGGGCGATTTCGACATCGCAACGCCCTCTGGTCGCAATCTGTACTTTGGTATCCGCGAGCACGTGATGGGTGCGATCCTCAACGGCATTGCCTATCACGGAATCTTTAAGGCATCCGGCGCCACCTTCCTGACGTTCTCGGATTACCTTCGACCGTCCATTCGCGTGGCCGCCCTCGCGAAATTGCAGGCTTTCTATATCTTTACGCATGACTCCGTCGGCGTCGGTGAAGACGGCCCAACCCACCAACCTGTTGAGACGGTGGCGGCACTGCGTTGCATACCGAATCTCGATGTTGTGCGCCCCGGTGATGCCGAAGAATGTGCTGCGGCCTATGCCCATGCAGTTTCACGTCGCGAAGGCCCCGTTGCGCTGATCCTCTCCCGTCAAAACCTACCCTCACTCGACGCAATTCCTGTGGCCACACGTCGACAAGGCACCCTTCGTGGTGGCTACATTGCACGCAAGGAAAGCGCCGCCTTAACGCATATCTTACTGGCAACGGGCAGCGAACTTTCACTGGCAATCGCCGCCGCAGAAAAAATTGGTCCAAGCGTACGCGTCGTCTCACTCCCTTCGTTGGAAGTATTCGCCCGTCAGCCTCAATCCTACCGCGACGAAGTCCTTCCGCCGAACTGCAGCAAGCGCGTCAGTGTCGAAGCAGGCAATACTCAGCCTTGGGGTCGACTCGTGGGCCTTACCGGAAAGTCAATTGGCACGGATCGCTTTGGATTAAGCGCACCTGGCGACACCGTTATGCGCGAACTTGGCATAACCGTCGAAGCGGTTGTGGCTGCGGCTCAGTCTCTCTAAAACTTAACGCGGTCCGGTTAGATCGTCCAACTTGACTCGGAAGAGGCCACCCTCTTCCGAGCCGAGCAGTAGCGCTTCATTATCAAGCCAAGCGCAACCCTCGACCTGCCACTGACTCACTGGCAGCTGAATGGGTCTCGCCCATGCCTGACCCGCTAGAGGGTTCTCAGGAGTCTTAGAGACATCAAAGATCCATAGCATTCGATAGGTTAAAATCGCCAAGAACTTACCATTGGGCGAGACACTCGCATCGGTAACCATGCCATGGGCATCGAAGGCACCCACACGACTCAAGTATGCCTTCGTCGACACCGCTGGGATCTCCACCCGCCACAATACGCTTTCCGTATCACGTCGATGTTTCGTGAGCAAATGCAGCTTACCACGATACCAAAACATGGCTTCGCAATCGTGGCGTTGATCGGGATCTGGAAAGTCAACTTGATCGGGCCATGTAAATGAAAGTCGACGCGTGGGCGTTACGCTAACTGCACCGATTAATGGTTCAGGAAGAATATAGAGTACGAGTTCACGTCGACGTGATAGATTGTTGCCCACATCACCAATAATGAGATTACCGGCTCCATCACTGGCTAATGCCTCCCAGTCCAAATTTTTAGTACCGACGATTTCAACACCTAGATACTTGCCAGGGACAACCGAGACGCCGTCAGCCTTAGCAGCCGGCTGAGCAATTAAACCCGATGGACGAATGGGGACGAGGCGCGCTGGGCCGTCTGAATCGCTCAACGACCAAAGCACCCTCTCCTGGGTAGGGCTCAATAACAGCGCCGAACATTCAGGTACCGCCTGA
>CAIYUD010000134.1 GCA_903929325.1 uncultured Opitutia bacterium
GCCCGATTGACGTGCCTTGCGGCGTAGCTCCACAAGCGAAGCACCCGAGTAAACCATTTGTTGAACTTCTTCAGTGACAACGAAGAGCTCGAAGACTCCGCGGCGACCCTTGTAGCCACGGTCACCACACTTCGGGCAACCGGCACCCTTCATCGGCGTGGCACCTTTTAAGTCAGCCTCCGTCATGCCAATGGAAATAAGTTCCTTGTGCGTTGGTGTGTAGGGCTGTGCGCAACTTTGGCAAATACGGCGAATAAGTCGCTGGGCGAGCGCACCACGCAACGCAGCAGAAACCAGGAAGGGTTTCACGCCGATATCCACCAAGCGCGTCACAGCACTCACGGAATCGTTGGTGTGTAGTGTCGAGAAAACCATGTGACCGGTGAGGGCCGCATTCACGGCAATTTCCGCCGTTTCTAAGTCGCGAATTTCACCAATCATCACGATGTTAGGCGCCTGACGAAGCATGGCGCGAAGGGCAGCAGCAAAGGTCATGCCCACGTCGCGCTTTACCTGCACCTGATTGATACCAGCCATTTGATACTCAACAGGATCCTCAACGGTAATGATTTTACGGTCGGGAAGATTGACGTAATTAAGTGCCGAATAAAGCGTTGTTGATTTACCAGAGCCCGTAGGACCCGTAACCAAGAAAACACCGTCGGATCCACCGATTAAGCCCTGGAAGACAGCTTGGTCATCCGCAAAGAAACCTAACTCAGGCAGACCAAGGCGAAGTCCCTCTTTATCGAGAATACGCATGACAATCGACTCTCCGTATACCGTCGGCAGAATAGATACGCGAAGGTCGACGTCTTTGCCGCCTGACTTAGCTTGAATACGCCCGTCTTGGGGGATGCGCTTCTCGGCCAGCGAAGCATCCGCCATTAACTTTAGGCGTGAAATAATCGCTGCCTGAAGGCGCTTAGGTGGCCCCTTCATTTCTTGAAGGACGCCATCAATGCGGAAGCGAACACGGAAACGCTTTTCGAGAGGCTCTAAATGAATATCAGAAGCCTTTCGCTTAATCGCATCCACAATCATGGAATTGACGTAACGAATGATCGGCGCGTCGTCTTCCTTGACGTCACCTCCTTGCGGAAGTTCGAGATTGGGATCAGTGCCATCTCCAGTTTTGCCAAAGACGTCCTCGTACGAAACGTTCATCTGGCCACCTGAGTAACAACGTGCGATGGCTTTCCGGAGCTCGTCAGGCTGAGCCAGACGGGGGTTTAATGTCAGCTTAAGGCTGCGCGAAAGTGAGTCGATGCTGTCGGTGTCCAACGGATCAGCGACAGCGACTTGAAGTTCGGCGCCGCCCATCTGCAAAGGCAATAGGTTCAGTTTTTCAGCCTGCTCCTTCGTGATTAACTTAAGGATATCTTCCGCTGGGGCGACCTGGGAGACATCGATAACTTCCATATCAAACTCGGTACCCAAAGCCCCTGTAATTGCCTTCCAGGTAACCGAGTTCAGTTCGACAAGTTTCTCGAGTGTGAGCGTGTCGATATTCTTGTCGGCTGAGACTTCGCCGAGAGCCGTCCGGGCCGCCGCGACAGCATCAGCCGAGACAAGTCCTTTGTCTTGGATAAATTGAATGACGAAATCGTCTGCGGTCGTCACGGGTGCCGTCCTCGGTTCAAAAAGGGGTGTAGAGAGTAAACCTCAACCAAGGGGTGGTGAGGAGTAAATGAACGGTAAATCTAACCCCCTTATCGGCAATGATAAATAGTTAAGCCCCCGGGGTGCGCCACTGTGATACCAACTTGGTCACCGCAGCCTCTAAATCGCCTACAGTACCGTCATTCCTAAGGATATGGGTCGCCCGTCGCTCCTTCTCGGCCAAGGGCAACTGGACGGCTTCCCGGGCCTGAAACTCAGCCTCCGTCCAGCCGCGCTCCTTTAAACGAGCTACCTGATGCTCCCGGGTCGCAGAAAGGCAAACCGTCCGGTCAAACTGACCCTCCCAACCTTTCTCAAATAGGAGCGGGATTTCGACAACCCAGTCGACAGATTTGTCCTCAATAGCGGATTGCCATGCTTTTTGGACCTTCGGGTGAATCATCGACTCAAGCCATGCTCGATCGGCTGGATTCGCAAAAACACGTGCGGCAATAAATTTTCGATCTGGCAAACCATTCTCCAGGATAACTTCATCACCCCATCGCTCTTGTATCAAACGAAGAAGATCTGGAGCTAGTAATACCTCATGCGACAGACGGTCTGCAGAGATAACTCGAAAACCTTGGCGACCAAAACAAGCAGCGGCGGCGGTCTTTCCGCAACCAATACCACCGGTAAGGCCGATACGCATACAGACAACTTAACTTAGGAGGTCACTGAAGGCAACTACACTCAGGCTGGCGTCGGAACCGTTGAAGGGTCGCTGCCTGCGGCCGCGTCCGCACGAGGCTCGCGAGCCAATGGAGGTACGGGGTTACCAACAATCGGGGTCTGAATTGACCCCGTACGCACAATCTCCGTGACATGAATTCCTTCGAGGGTTTCGTATTCAACCAAGGCTTCAGCAACCGCACGGTGAGCTTGGGCGTTCTCGGAAATGAGCCGCTCGGCGCGTGCCGTCTGCTCTGCGATAATTCCTGTAACCGCCGCATCAATGCGCTTAGCGGTTTCATCACTGTGCGTCTGCGTGCGGCCAATTTCTCTGCCAAGGAAGACGGTTTCACTATTCTCACCCCATGCTACGGGACCTAAATCGCTCATGCCCCAATCACAAACCATCTGCCGAGCAATACGGGTGGCTTGTTTGATATCCGAGGATGCACCACTGCTGATATCGCCAGTGATGACGCGCTCCCCTACCCGGCCAGC
>CAIYUD010000135.1 GCA_903929325.1 uncultured Opitutia bacterium
CAGTAAGCTTATTGTTACGGACATTGCTGGTACCACGCGCGATCCCGTGCGTGCGCCGCTCGAGTGGACTGACCCTCAGGGCGTGCTCCACCGTTTTGATTTGGTGGATACCGCGGGACGTCGCGCTGCCAACAAACGCGACACGCTCGACTTCTTCTCGCACGTTCGCGCGGGAGAAATCTTAGCCCAGACTGACGTCGTCTTCCTCGTCATCGACGCCACTGAAGGCGTCACCCGTATCGACTTACAACTCGGTGGTGAATTAGTGAAGTCTGGCGCCGGTATCGTCGTCGTCGTCAATAAATGGGACCTCGCCATCAAGGCATTCCAAGATGGCGGTCTGCAAAAGTTTAAAGACGAATCCCTCTTCCGTAAAAAATTCACTGCATCGCTCCGTAAGGCTCTCTTCTTCTTGCCCGAGCCCCCCTTGCTCTTCGTTTCCGCACTCACAGGTCTGCGCACCGATGACATGTTGGCGGCAGCTGCCGGCGTCTACATGCGCGCAGGTACCGAAATTCCTACGGGCAAGATTAACCGCGCGATTCAAGAGTTGATGGTGAAGCGTGCGCCGCGCCCTGTTTCCGGTAAGCGCTTCAAGTGTTACTACGTCACGCAGGTCTCCCATCGCCCAATCCGCTTCCGTCTCTTCTGTAACTCAGACGAACGTCTGGAGGCAGGTTACGAACGTTTCTTAGCCAAAGGCGTCCACGAGAAATTCGATTTAGCAGGCGTCCCGGTCTTTTTGGATCTTGTCGGCAAGCCCAAGCAAGCGAAGCGCGGGTTCTTCGTTCCCCAAGGTACACTCCCAAGTGAGATGGCGGAAAATGCTGCTGCTGCTGCTAAAAACGCACGCAGCAAAGGCGGTAAATTTAAGGCACCCAAGAGCACGGGTGGTCGCGGAAAAGGTAAGAACCGCGGCGGTAAAGCTGCGTATCGTGGGCCGCGTGCCGGCGTGGGAGGTCCCACCCGTTTGCGTTCCCGTAAATCACGGAGGTAACCCATGGCTGCCCGTGTCGTCCTCCTGGGCTCCGACCCGATCGCTTTGCCAGCCTTTGAAGCTGTCGTTGCCGTGTCCGGTGTGACGGTTGTGGGTGTCTGGTCTCAGCCAGACCGTCCCAGTGGACGTGGACAAACCATTCAGCCCAATGCTGTTGCTGCCTGGGCCGCGCAAAAATGTTTTCCACTCTTTCAGCCTGAAGTTTTTGACGCTGCCGAAGATCAACGCCTCAAAGATCTCAACGTCGACCTCGCCGTCGTCATGGCCTACGGTCAATTGCTCCGCGAATCCACACTCGCTCTGCCACGTCTTGGATTTGTGAACCTTCACGGCTCGCTCCTTCCTGCGTTGCGTGGTGCCACCCCGGTCGAAGGCGCACTTGCCCTTGGTCTGACTGAGTCAGGCATCACGCTTCAACAAGTCGTGCGCAAACTCGATGCGGGTCCAGTACTCGCAACACAACTTTTACCGATTGCGGCGAATGTTGCCCGTGAAGCTTTGCGTGCAGAGATGGGTCGTGTGGCTGGTCAACTTTCAGCGCAGGCGATACCCGCTTTGCTTGCCGGCAAACTCAAGGCACAGCCACAAGATGAATCCAAAGCGACGTATACCCGTCGTCTGCGTCGTGAAGATGCGGCCCTTGATTTTTCGCAACCCGCAAACGTTCTCGCTGATCGTGTTCGCGCACTCGAAGGGTGGCCAGGCAGCACCTGTCTGCTCGATGCTGTTCGCTTAAAGATTGGACGTGCGGAAGTCGCAGCTGAATCCGTGTCAGGCGAACCTGGGACGGTTCTCAGCGCAGATGCGACAGGTTTATGTGTCGCTACAGGCAAAGGCGTCTTGCGGATTACCGAGTTGCAACGTCCCGGTGGCAAGATGCTGCCCGTCGCCGCTTTCTTAGCCGGCTTTAAAGTAACCGTGGGTACACAGTTTGTTTCCGAGCCGATGCCTGTATTGGTCGGGCCGCGTCCTTTCCCTCGTTTAGTCGATTGAGCGTTTGACTCATGGCCCTCGCAGCGGTGTCATAGGCTTATGCGCGTGAGCCTTCTGCTTGGGCTGGCTTCCGTGGCTTTGATGGCCGCGAAGGATAACACGTTGCATATTGAAAAGGCGAATCAAGCAGCCTTCGTCGGTTATTCAGAGGATGCTAAAGCCGAGAAGAATTGGGAACTACGTGCTGAAAAACTTCTACCTGTCGCCGGAAAGAAGGGTATTTGGGATTTAGAAAAAATCGTCCTCACTACCTTTCAGGACGGAAAAGCGGGTACCGTTATGCGGACCGATACAGGACGTGTTGAACCTGAGAAGGGTATAGCCAGCGGTGAAGATGAAGTGACCGTCGCAGCAAATAATTTCCAACTTGAGGGCAAGGGCTGGAATTGGCGCAACACACCTAAAGGGGATGTTTTTGCGGTACGTACAGATGTGCATGCGACGTTGCTTCCTGCAAAAAAAGGCGAAGAGCCGATTCAAGTTACCGCAGCACGGGTCGATGTCGCCCCGAACGACAAAGGTGTCACCGTGATGACGTTTTCAGGTAATGTTTTGCTCGTGCGCGGAACAGAGCGTTTAAGCTGCGAGCGCGTCGAATGCCTGCTTTCCTCTGACCGGGGGAGTTGCGAACGTTTAGATGCAACCGGACATGTCTTGCACATCAATGGTCCCCGGGCGCTTTCGGCCGACCACCTCATCCATGATCTGAAAGAGGAGAAGATGCAATTAACCGGCAGCGTGCGCGTGGCTGATCCTGAATTTGAAATCCAAGCCACCAGCGTGAATCGCGACACGACTTTAGGCGTCACAGAATGTCTGTCGGACACACTCGTCCGCGTGCACATCCTCCCCGTCAAAGATCGCTCCGAGGCCGTCATGACGGGCCGGCATGTCGTGGTCGCTCCCGGTACGGGCAAGTCGGGGCTGACCTTTGCCGTCGACGGTGGCGCCGAATACACCACCGAAGCCACCCGTCTGCGTGCGAATGATATTTTGGTACGTGCAGGAGAAGAGGGCGATGGACCTATTTCGGCCAATGGTAATGTCGACGGGGTTATTGGCCAACTCAAGTTCACCTCCGAACAAGCCCGCCTCGATCGCGTCATTCAGCGTCTCGATCTCTCAGGTGCACCGCGCTTAAAAGATGCCCGCGGATTCGAAGTCGCAGGTTTCTCCATGGTCGCACTCTTGGCTCAAGAACGTGTGACGGTTGAGTCTGGCCCTGGCTTGCGAGCAACCATGCGCATTCGCTCTCCCACAGGTCTCGTTGAATCCGAAGCCGACCGTATTGCACTTAGCCGGAAAGACGAACAATCGACCGCCGATCTTCGCGGTTCAGTTCAATACCGTATGGTCGGCAGTAAAGCTACGTGTGACCGACTGATCGCTTTAGCTGAGCCCACCGAAGGTACCGCCAACGTCGAACTCACGCAAGCATCGCTCTCGGGCTCCGTGCATTACATGGCGCCGGGCTTCTCATCATTTTCCGACCGAGCAGAAATTCATCCAGCCGTTGGGGTCGAAGCTGCCGACATTACCGGTAAACCAATGTTACTATACTTGCAGTCATTCGCGAATGCACCCGCCACGGCAATACGGCCACGTATTGAATTTGTTTCAGGTGATGGCATTGCTGCCTTTACCGCCGATCGTCATCAACTGCTCTTCTCGGATCAGACGGCACGCTTCATTTTAAATGGTTCCGTGAAGATGGTTTCAGGTGATACCCAAGCGACTTGCGGTGAGTTGATTGGGAGTTCGAAGCGTGACGACAAAGGCAACTTTTCACTCGTCGGTGCTTCGGGCACAATTGACGTTCATGCCGAAGTTGGCGGTAGCCGTGCCAAGGGTGAGTTGATTGAAATTAAACCTGCCGCGCACCAAGTTATCTTAAGTGGCAATGCGCGTGTCGAAGATCGCGATGGTCGCGTCGGCATTCCTGCCGAGTCGTTGACGTTTGATACCGTGACACACAACTGGCGTATGGATTCGGTGCGCAGTAAGACGGGGAGCCCTGTTCGGCCAAAGATTCTTCTGCCCGATGCAGGTTTCACTCTGCCTTTGCCCCAATAATCTCGACACTCGCCCTCGGCTAAACGAGCCTATCCCTGATGGTTTCAACTAGTACGCAAGGGCTTGTCCGGGTCGAGTCGCTCGCCAAACACTACGGCCAAAAGGTCGCGGTGCAGGATGCTAGTCTTGAATTACGTACGGGCGAAGTGGTTGGCCTCCTCGGTCCCAATGGGGCAGGGAAGACGACCATTTTTTACATGATCGTCGGTCTTGTCCCGGTTTCTTCGGGCAAGGTATTTCTTGAAGGCAAAGATATCACCGCGATGCCCATGTGGCGTCGAGCGCGCACGGGTCTCGGTTACTTACCCCAAGATGCCTCCGCTTTCCGTAAATTAACTGTTCGCGAGAATGTACTCGCGGTGATTGAGACCCTCGAGCTCTCCAAGGCCGAGTCTGCCAAACGAGCCGATGCGCAGTTGGCGGATTTAGGTTTAACTCGATTAGCGAATCAACCTGCCTTCACGCTTTCGGGTGGCGAACGTCGCCGCCTGGAAATTGCCCGCGCGCTCGCAACCAATCCACGTTTTCTTTTGATGGATGAGCCTTTCAGTGGCGTTGATCCGATCTCGGTTGCGGACGTCCAAGATATTATCCGAAAACTCAAGGCCCGTGGCATCGGGGTGCTTATTACTGACCATAATGTGCGCGAAACCCTCGCGATTGTGGACCGTGCTTACATTATTCACCAAGGACGCGTGCTTGTCTCTGGCTCACCGCAGGACATCATTAACGACCCTGAAAGCCGTAAGCTCTACTTGGGCGAAGGTTTTAAAATCTAACCGATGGCTGACACCCCCGACAATCGTACCCTGGAGCAAGTCTCCGTCCGTGAGTTTCTCGAAACTTACCGCGATATGCTCCGCATGGAATTACATGCCGGTGAGCAAGGTTTGGATAAGCTGATTGCCGAAAAATCGCTCAACCGCCCCGCGCTTGCCCTGACAGGTTATTTCAAGGAGTTCGCCAACAAGCGCCTCCAAGTTCTCGGCGCAGGTGAGATGGCTTACTTAGCTGACCAAACTCCTGAAGTTAGGGCCACACGTTTAGAGGGCGTCTTCCAGCACGACATCCCTGCATTGGTCGTCACGCGCGGTTTGCCGATCGACGATGTTCTCACGCGCATCGCCAACGACTACAAGGTTCCCCTTATCCGCACGCAACTTAAGTCCAAAGACTTCTCGGCTGAGGCTACTGTTTTACTCGAAGAGAAATTTGCCCCGCGCACTAGCATTCACGGTACCTTGATCGACGTTAAAGGCGTCGGCGTGCTTGTTCGTGGTTCCTCCGGTGTCGGCAAGAGCGAGTGTGCTTTGGCGCTCATTGAACGCGGACATTCCCTTGTGGCCGATGACTACGTCCGCGTCACCCTCGTCGGCGACCGCGAACTTATCGGTACATCCAAGGAACTTAATCGCGGCTACATGGAGTGTCGCGGGATCGGCATCATCAATGTCGCTTCCATCTTTGGGGTACGCTCCGTTCGTCGCGAAAAACGTATCGACCTTGTTCTGACCTTTAAACTCTGGCAGCCGGGGATGGACGAAGAACGCACCGGCCTCGATGTTGATTCCTATGAAATTCTAGGACGTAAGGTTCCGCACATGACTTTGCCCGTTCGCCCCGGTCGCGATATGGCGCGCCTTGCTGAAGTGGCTGCCATGGTCCAAGCCCTCCGCGGTATGGGCCACGACTCTGCCCGCGAATTCAGCGAACGCCTCATCCAGCACATGAAGGATGAGAAGAAGGATTGAGGGGCATACAGAGCTGAACAGCTGAGCGGCTGAACAGCTGAACAGCTGAACAGCGTTAGATGCAGACGGCGGTCCTTCGGACCTACGACGGCACTTCGCTTCGCTTCGTTATGACGGCGGCTTCGCCTACGACGGCAGGCCTTCGGCCTTATGACCATGTTAGCGGTGATAGTTGGTGTCGCGAGCGTGGCTCGCTGGTGTCGCGCCAATGGCGCTGGCAAGCCGTTCAGCTTCTTCGTCGTAGTGAGGCACTGGCCGAACGCCGTCCTAGCCACGCAGTGGCGCCGTCGTAGGGCGCATGCGCCCGCCGTCATAGGCGACCTAGTCGCCGCCGTCCTATTGGCCTTTTCCCGTTCAGCTGTTCAGCTGACAACTACCACCGACAATCCGACATCACTCGCAGGCAAATTTCGCGTAAGTCGAAGAGGGTCGATTCGGTATCTTCAAAAGACCCCATCGCACTCATGCGGGCTTCGGTCGGGACAGATTGGAGTAAACCCAAAGTAGTATTGAGTGACGTCAGGGCGCGCTTCATATGGACGACCGTGAGCGAAAGATCGCCCGTGTCTGTTGCGTTGACGGCGAGAATGATCTGCTGGTGAACTTCCCAGAGCGAGAGCATGAGCTCGGCTGCGAGCAGGGGTTCGACAGCTTTACCCGAATCGCGCAATAGACTGCGGAAACTTGTCGATGCTTGGATGCTTAAGGCACGGCCGACAATAAAGACCGGGTGCTGGTGAATGCAGTAGGGGAGGTCTTGAGGAACTTCCGGGTCGAACTCGATATCAATGATCTCCGTTCCGGGTGACCATTCGTTGGGTTCCCAACCCATGCGACGTGCACAAGTGTCTAAGCGGTCGGGTAGGGCTTTGACCTCGTTGTAGATTGATAAAAAGCGTGCGACCTCCAGCTCCTGACGTTTCAGGTAAGCCGCCCAATCCGACTCGCTCCAAGGCGCTTGCCCGGAGTTTTCGGCATCACCCTGAGGCTGGTCCTCGTCGTGCATGGCATTAAAATGCCCCTTGGACGGTAGTTCGCAAGCGGAAGTCGCATTATCCTTGAGCCAACCGCCTGGGCTTGGGCTTAATCAAGCCATGGCAACCCTGACCCAGCTGACTGCCGAGCTCCGTCCCAGTTCCCCTCCGGGTGCTGAGGCTGCCCGTGCCGCTGCGCGACTCCTTGCCGATGCCAACGTCGCCGACGACGATAAAGTCAATTACCTCCTCGCTCTCGCACAGTCAGGCGAGACCGCCGAGGTTGTCGCCGCTTTCGCCGAGACTTACCGGAAGATGGCCCGCGCAATGGATCTCGGTGACTTACCTGCACGCGCCATTGATGTCGTCGGCACCGGCGGCGATCGGTCCGGTAGTTTTAATATTTCCACCGCCAGCTCGCTCATCGTTGCCGCCGCAGGTGTACCTGTGATGAAACACGGTAACCGCTCAATCACTTCCAAATCCGGCAGCGCCGATTTCTTAGCTGTGCTGGGTGTGAATCTCGAAGCGGATGACGCCACACTTTTGCGTTCACTCCGAGAAACAAATTTTTGCTACTTTTTTGCACCCGCTTTCCACCCGGCTTTCCGCGCCGTTGGTGCCGCCCGTAAGCGCCTCGCCGAAGACGGCCAAAAATCTATTTTCAACGTCCTCGGTCCACTCATTAACCCAGGTCATCCCGCCCATATGATGGTTGGGGTCTACGCTGAGCGCTGGGTTGAACCCGTCGCCGGAGCTCTTGAATCACTCGGCGTGCGTCGCGGTGTCGTCGTCCACGGCAAGGTTGGCGAAGGTATGGATGAATTAACGACCGCTGGTCCGACCCGTGTACGCGGCGTGGGTGAACTTCACTCCATCAACGCCACCTGGTTGCCTGGCGACCACGGATTTGAAACGTGCGACCCCAAAGTGCTCGTCGGCGGCACGGCCGAACAAAACTTTGCGACCTTTGGTGATCTCTTAATGGGGGGTGCCGATGCAGGCCTGACCGACACCGTTTATTTAAGTGCTGGTACTGCGCTGTGGGTTGCGGGCGTTTGTGCGACGGTGGAAGCCGGTGCCACGCGTGCCCGTGAGCTCGCTGCCGAAGGTGCCGTGCGCGAGACGTTACGGAAAATCCGCGACCTTTACCGGAACTGACGTAGCAGTTGCTCCGCGGTTCGTTCGCTCGCGCCGCGATTTGAAGCATGCCAAGCACTTCCGGCTTCGCCCATTTTGCGGCGTTCGGCGTGTTCGTGAACGAGACGCTTTAAAATACGTGCAACACTCCCTGCGTCATCCGCACGTAGTGCGGCTCCAGCTTTTTCTAAACCGGCACACATCGATCGGAAATTGCTCATATGGGGGCCGTAGACGAGGGCGATGCCAGCGGCGGCACACTCGACGGGAGTTTGTCCACCTTCGTGCGGAGCTAAACTTTTCCCGGTGAAAGCTAGGTCTGTTGCACGCGTCAATCGGCTAAGCTCCCCGGTGGTATCAGCAAAATGAATCAGGGTGCCAGGCTGAGCGACCGAACCCGCCGTTGAGCGTTGATGAAAAGGAATACCTGCAGCGACGAGTTCGCGGCGGACAGCTTCGCGACGTTCGACGTGACGTGGCACGAGCAATAAACGCACATCATTACCTTCGTTGCGTAATTCTCCCACAAGTTTGATGAGCAAACTTTCTTCTCCTGACCAGGTGGATGAGCCTAAGAGAACGATCGCTGAAGGGTTATCACCAAAACCAAGTTCCGATCGTAACTTTTGACGTTCCTGTTCGGGCAGCGCGGTGTCGGCGGCGACGTCGAATTTCAGATTGCCCATGACCTGAAGCTGAGCTGCAGGGTATCCCAGTTCGCATAAACGCTCAGCATCGAGTTCGCTGCCTGCGCCAATCCACTTGAAGACGCTGAGTAATTTTTGGGCAATGAAGGAGGTAACTTGGTGTCGAGTAAATGAACGGTCAGACATCCGTGCGTTAATTAAATAAGCCGGGATACCGCGACGTCGGGCTTGGCCGAGTAAATGTTCAGGCCAGAGTTCGCCTTCCGTTAAGACGATGTGATCGGGTTGGATGCGGCGCCAAGCGGCTGCCGAGCACGGCCAGAAATCCAAGGGGAAGTGTCCAATCGATAAACAAAGTCCTGCGTGTCTTTGGAGGGCGAGCTGGTACCCGGTGCTCGTGGTTGTAGTTAGGACGACTTCGACGCGGCCCGATTGACGAAGCAGGGCGAGCAGGGGGCCAATGGCTTCGACTTCGCCCACAGAGACCGCCTGAATCCAGATGCGGGTTACCCCTGGACGTTTAGCCGGCAGGGCAGGGAAAAGCCCTAGGCGCTGGCTAAACCCTTTCGCATAACCACCCCTGCGCAGCATGCGCCACACATAGTAAGGCGAGGCCAGCAAGAGCAGCGGAAGGAAGAGGACGCGGTAAGCCCACAGCATCGGAGACCCCAACCTGCCTAAGCCCGGGCTTCCTGTCAGCCTTTAATGCGGGTTAAGGGTGTCTTTGACCCTATCTTTTCCACTTGCCTGGAGGCCGTTGGTAAGGTTGAAAGACCGTTCAACTCCCACCGAACCTGCCGGGTTTGGATGGGGCAAAACCCAAAACTGTCGGTCACAAGATTCTGAAGTTTTTCCCGTCCGGCCGGCGAAAAATAAAGAAGCCCCCAAAATACATGAACATCACTGTTAAAGACCTCCTCGATGCCGGCGTCCACTTCGGACACCAAACACGTCGCTGGAATCCCCGCTCCCGTCCGTACGTCTTCGACCATCGGAATGGCGTCTCCATTATTGATTTGGAGAAAACCCACGCCTGCCTCGAAAAGGCAGCTGCGGCGATTGAGGAAATCGTTGCCTCTGGCAAAGACGTCCTCTTCGTCTCCACGAAGCCACAAGCTCAGGATCTCGTTCGCGAAGCGGCGAAATCCACCAACATGCCTTTCGCAGTCACTCGCTGGCTCGGTGGCACCATGACCAACTTCGCGACCGTCAAGGTCTCCCTCGATACGTACCGCAAGTACCTCGTGATGGAGCGCGACGGTTCGCTCGCCAAGATGCACAAGAAGGAAGCGGCTGCCGTGAAGCGCGAAATGCTTCGCATGAATCGCAACTTCGAAGGCCTCCTCGAATTCCGCAGCCACCCAGGCGCACTCTTCGTCATCGACACCAAGCTCGAAGAAATTGCTGTCCATGAAGCTAACCGCTTGAGCATCCCTGTGATCGGTCTCTGCGATACGAATTCCGACCCTAGCCTTTGCACTTACCCGATTCCGGGTAATGACGACGCTACCAAATCGATCCGTATCGTCGTGGAAATCATCACCCAAGCTATTCAAGCCGGTCTCGCCCGTCGCTCCAAAGAGCAAGCCCCTCGTAAGGCTGTCTCCAGCGTCGCGCGTACCGAAGTTGGCGACTCGAGCCAACCTGAAGTCACCATTTCGGCTGACCTTCAACAAGCTGTCGATGCTGCCGGCCCTGAGCCTTTAGAAGATGGGCCTGCTGGCGGTGCGAAGCCCCGTCGCGCTCCTCGCAAGACCTCTAAGTAATTCGCACGATGTCTGCCATTACCGCACAAACGGTCAATGAGCTGCGTTCCCGTACGGGCGCAGGTCTCATGGACTGCAAGAAGGCTCTCACTGAAGCCGCCGGCGACATGGATAAAGCCGTCGAAATCCTTCGCATCAAAGGTATCGCTACCCGCGACAAGAAGGCTGGCCGCTCTGCTAACGAAGGTATCCTCGTTGTACGTCTCTCAGCGGATGCCGCGAAGGCCACCGTCCTTGAGCTGAATTGTGAAACCGACTTCGTGGCGAAGAACGATGCCTTCATCGCGCTCGCTAACGACTTGCTCACCCAAGTCGAAAAGAACGGTCACGAGAATCTACTCGAGCAAGCATTCCACAAGGGTGGCAAAGTGAATGACTACCTCACCGAGCAAGTCACCAAGTTGGGCGAAAACTTAAAAGTTTCCCGCAGCCTCACGCTGAAGGCCGCTCAAGGTAACCGTTTTTCCGCTTACGTGCACAACGGTAGCAAGATTGCTGTCGTACTCGAGTTGAATGCCCAGGGCGCTGCTGCCACCAATGCCGGTCTCTCCGACTTCGGTCGCCAGCTTGCGATGCAAGTTGTCGCCAATAGCGCTGAGTACCTCCGTCGCGAAGAAGTCCCCGCTGAGCGCCTCGATAAAGAGCGCGTGATTGCTGAGGAATTCACCAAGTCGGAAGCCGACAAAGCCATCGCCGAAGCTCAACGCATTATCGAAGACTATAAAGGTCAGCTCGCTGAACAAAAAGCGGGTGCCAATGATCCTGCGATTATTGCCGAACTCGAAAAGCGTATCGTGAACTCCGAAAAAGCTGCCAAGGCCTCGGAAGCACGTAAGCAAGGTCAGCTCGCTAACATGGAAAAAATTAAGTCCGGTCGCGTCGACAAGTTCCTCGCCGAACGTTGCCTGCTCGATCAGCCTTTCTTCCGTGATCCCGAAAAGAAAGTCAGCCAGTTGCTCGATGAAGCGAAGACCACTTACGGTGGCTCGGTTGCGATCGCAGGATTCAAGCGCTTTGCTGTCGGAGAAACTGAATAATCACCGTTTCTGATTTCCAACAAAGGCCCGCCGCGTGCGGGCCTTTTTGTGCCCGGAGGGGTTACTTCGACTTCGGTTTGGCGGGCTCTGAGAACGTCGCCAATCGTCTGATGAAAATAGTTACCGAATAGTAGCGATAAACAAGAAAGTCTCGCCATTATCAATCTTACC
>CAIYUD010000136.1 GCA_903929325.1 uncultured Opitutia bacterium
ATGGCAGAAGTTGTTAGCCGATTGCTACAAGCTGGGGTCAATTACTTTGCGGTCGCCAACGTTGAAGAAGCATCGCGCCTGCGTGAGATTGGTCCACAGGCTGACATTTTGCTACTGTCACCTGCATTAGCAGATGAATACCCGCAGGCCCTCTCGCTGGGGCTTACCTTGACGCTTTCATCTTTGGAAGAAGCCGAAGCACTGGGGGCATTGTCGGTCACCTCTAAGAAGCGTACACCGGTGCACATTAAAGTTGATACGGGCATGGGTCGTGCAGGGATTTGGCATACGCAAGCCGCACAACTGATTGCCTCCGTCCTAAAGCATCCCGGTCTCGTGCTGCGCGGCATCTACACACACTTCTCACACGCGGATGGCGATGCAGCGTTTACCAGTGAACAGCGCCAGATTTTCCTAAAAATTCTCAGCGACATCCCGGATGTCCAACGCCAAGGATTGGTGATCCATGCTGATAACTCGTCAGGACTTGATAGCTTCTCTGCCGATTCACCCTTTAACGCTGTACGAGTTGGACTCTTGCAGTACGGACTGCCTCCGCACCCCGGCTCTTTCTTAGAACGTATCAAACCCGAACCTGTACTGTCGTTTCATGCACGTGTTGTTTTAGTCAAAGACCTGCCGAAAGGGACTTCAGTCAGTTACGGGCGTACCCATACCCTGACACGGCAGAGCCGGATTGCGGTGGTGGCGGCGGGTTATGGAGATGGTATTCCGACGGCTGCCAGTGGACGTGGACATTTACTCATCCGCGGACAGCGCTGTCCGATTTTAGGGCGCGTTACCATGGATCAAACCCTCGTTGATGTGACCGATCTTCCTTTGGTAGCCGTCGGCGATGTTGCCACCATCCTCGGTGGACAAGGTAGTTCTGGAATTACCGTTACAGATTTTTGCACCTGGGCCGATTGTATCCCCTGGGAAGCACTCTGTACGCTTACCCAGCGCGTGCGACGGGTCTACCGGACGGACCGCACTTAATTACTTTTTGGCGGGCACCGACGCAGCCTCGACCGCTTTTTCAAATTCCGGATCAAACGGTGAGCCCTCAAAGGTCATCTTTCCATTACTATCAAATACGGCGACGTGCGGAATGCCGGTAAAGTTTAGTGGCATTTTCGTGTAACCTGTCGTAATCGGGTAGGTTACCCCTGCCTTTTTGATGATAGGTTCAATCTGTGCTTTATCACTACCCTGCGACTCCACACCGTAGAAGTTTACTTTATCTTTGTATTTAACGGAGAGCGCTTGGATGTCTGGTAAGCTGCGAATGCAGGGAGGGCAATTGACGCCCCAGAAATCAAGGACAACCCCTTTGCCTTTGGCCTCAGCGAGTGTGCCTGTCCCCATGACGGTATGTCCGAGTGTAAATTCGGACAGGGTGTGTGCAGACGTGGCTGCGGCAGGCGTCGTGACCTTGGTGTGCGCAGGTGTTTGTTTAGTGGTATGGGTTGCGCCAAATACAAGGCTAGCTGTTAGACAGATGGGAATAATGAATCGCATGAAAGAGATGGTCACCTGTTTAACCCTTGGGATCTTGCCGAGTTTCGCGTGCTAACTCTTTTGCACGCATTTCTAAACGTACGTCGAGAATGAGCCCGGCAATCACCAACAGAACGTAGCCTAGGAAGTGTCCTAAAAACGGTAGGCAAAGTAAGTCTTCCCGGGGAAGAAATAGGATGCCGATGACATAGGGAATCAGCCAAGGGGTGAGGGTGAAGGTGCCTATTTCAATCGCAACTCGGTCCATTGGACGTCGATTGGGTATAAGCATGTAGATCATCCAAACGAGTCCAGGTAGAGCAATGAGTTCAGTGCGAGGAGCAAACCAGCTATAAAACCCTGAAAAGAATTCGAATTTAAGACAGACAGGTTGGAGGAGAACAACCAACGTCAAACACGAACAACTCACTGTTATCGCTCGCTCGATAGTGCTTCGATTGCGTTCTTCAGGTAAAAATGCCGATGAATCAAATCCTGTTGAGTTACGGGCCGATTCCTGAATTTGCATGCCAAACGACCACGCAATGAGTCGATAAATATTCCGGAAATTAAAGAACCCCATGTTTATTTCCCGAAGTAGCTGCGAGCGTTGGCAGAACAAACATCACGCACAAGTGCATCGATCCATTCCTTGCGGTCGGGCAGTCGACCGGTGGCTATATCAGAGCCGACGAGATCGCAGAGGATTCGGCGGAAATATTCGTGACGTGGGTAAGAGAGGAATGAGCGTGAATCGGTAACCATGCCAACAAATCGACTGAGCAAGCTGAGGTCGGAGAGTTGATTCATCTGGTCGCGCATGCCGCGTTCCTGGTCCAGGAACCACCAAGCAGATCCGTGCTGGATTTTTCCTGGGATAATCCCGTCTTGGAATGAACCGCAGAAACCAGCGAAGAGTGCGTTATCTGCCGGATTGATGTTATAAAGGATTGTCCGTGGTAAGGCGTTCTCGCCTTCGAGTGTGGAGAACCAGCGAACCAGACCGGGTGCTTGTTGTGCGTCGCCAATCGTATCGCACCCCGCATCGGCACCGAGTGCTTTGGCAAGGCGAGGGTTAGGGTCGCGCACGGGACCAAGGTGTAATTGCGTGACCCAGCCCTTGGCGTGGTTCATGCGTCCGACGAGCAGCATTAACCAGATAGCAAAGCGGTCAGTATCCTCAGGCGAGGCTGCTTGACCTGCCATGGCAGCCTCCCAGATGGACTTAGCCTGTGCATCGGTACAGGTCGTGTCAGGAAGGCGGGCAAGGCCGTGGTCGGTGGCACGACAGCCTGCCTCGCCAAAGTCGTCGTAGCGCTTACGCAGAGCCGTCTGGAGGCCTGCGAAGGTGTCCGCTGACACCCCGGCTACACTCGAAAGGCGCTTGGCCCAGGCTTGGACCTTGGCGGGCTGGTCGACTTTTAAGGCAGCGTCTGGACGGAAGGTAGGGATGACGCGGGTTGCAAAACCTGATTTCGCAATCGCTTGATGCCATTCGAGGCTATCGGCGGGGTCATCGGTTGTGCCGACGAGTTCGACGTTCATCCGACTTAAGATACCTCGCGCGGTCAGATTGCCTTGAGCGAGTTGTCGATTGGCTTCGTCCCAGACTTTATCGGCGGTCGAGGATTCCAGAAGTTCTTCGATGCCGAAATGGCGACGGAGTTCGAGGTGCGTCCAATGAAAAATAGGGTTACGTAAAGTGCGTGGAACGGTTGCGCACCAAGCGTTAAACTTTTCACGCGGTGAAGCTGTGCCGGTGATAAGATTTTCAGCGATACCATTGGCTCGCATCGCCCGCCATTTGTAATGGTCTCCTTCCAGCCAGATAGCATGAAGGTTTTCAAAGCGACGGTCTTCCGCGATGTCTTTAGGACTTCAGTTGCAGTGGTAATCGAAGATGGGCTGATTTTTAGCAACGTCACGCCACAGGCGCTCGGCCTGTGGTGTCGAAAGTAAGAAAGTTTCGTCGCAGAAACCCATCGATTAGATTGATTGCGCAGAGAAACCGCCATCCACGACGACTTCTGAGCCCGTTG
>CAIYUD010000137.1 GCA_903929325.1 uncultured Opitutia bacterium
ACTGGGCACGCCATCGAGTGCCGTATCAACGCCGAAGACCCTTCGCGTAATTTCGCACCAAGTCCTGGCACCATCGGTCTCTACTATGCTCCCGGCGGTCACGGCGTGCGTATCGACTCACATTGCTACTCGGGCTATACCATCCCTCCTCTCTACGACTCCATGATCGCCAAGATCATCTCGGTCGGCGCGACACGTCAAAAGGCCCTCGACCGCATGCACCGTGCACTCAGCGAGTACATTATCCGTGGCGTACACACCACGATCCCTGTTTGCCGCGCGATTATGAAAGATCCGGTCTTCCGCCAAGGCGGTGCGACCACGAAGTACCTTGAGGACTTCTTTGAGCGCACGCCGAAGGAACTTTGGCAGGCTGCGCCTCTGACCTAAGGCCAAATGGGCACCGCCCAGCGCCTGTCGGATGCTGCGGTTCGCAAATTGCGTACCGGCAAGGACTGGCTGCGCTTTGTTGTCCAACAATTTGATAAAACGGGTGCAGCGCATGGACAGGGCTTCCTCAATGCCGAACAAGAAGCTGAGACACTACTCGCGCACGCCCTCGGGTTGCCCTGGGAGGCACTCAAGCAGGGGCTGAAGCAATCGATGCCTGAACCGGCGGCAGCAAAAATGCGACACCTCGTCGAGCGTCGTCTGTTTGATAAAGAACCAACTGCATACTTAACCGGTGAAGCCTGGCTCGGCGGCTTGCACTTCCGCGTAGATCGACGCGTGATTATTCCGCGCTCTTATTTTGTAGAGATTATCCCCGAACAACTTCCGTTGTGGTTACCAGACTCACCAAAGGTTCTCCGCATCGCAGACGCATGCACGGGCTCGGGCTGCCTTGCCGTTCTTTTGGCTAAACAATTCCCCGACGCTAAGATTGACGCCACGGATTTATCCGCTGATGCGCTTGAAGTCGCTCGCCTGAATGTAGCTGACCACGGACTCTCCGAACGTATCCATCTGCATCACACAGATACTTTAAAAGGACTTAAAGGGCCTTATGACCTGATTCTCTGCAATCCGCCATACGAGCCAGAGGCACTTTTGAAAGCCCTGCCCGCAGAGTTTCATAAAGAGCCGAGCCTCGCTTTGGTATCCGGTAAAGACGGTCTCGATGTCATCCGGAAATTACTGGCGCAGGCTAGTAAACTGCTGGCACCTCATGGTATCCTTGTGGTGGAAATTGGCGGACTGCACGACGCCATCATCAAGACATGGCCAGAGCTTGAGGTGACATGGCTGCCAACTGCAGACGGCTCCGATTGTGTTTTCTTAGTGAGCGGTGCTGCCTTGCGGCGCGGCCTTACCAAGCGCGCGGCGCAGGCGAAGCCTCGAGTGCGCCCTGGATCTCCTTCGACAAAAGTGGGAAAAGGTCGAGTCCGCTAAGGCGCTCAATCTCGTCGACACTCACAAGGTACCGCGAGAGATCAAGGTCTCGCCAAATCTCGCGGTGAGGAATTAAAAAGGCTTCGGTGCGAATGCGGCCTTCCGGTGTACGCGTCATCAGCACCATCCAAAACGCATCTGGCACACGCACGCGTGTATCCGATGGACCAATATAACGTGCGTCCGCCGTACTCGAAAAAATAGGCCCGTTCACAACCCAAACTTCGCCGTAGCGCTCTGTATACCGTTGGGCAATGCGCAGTTCGATATCCTTCCAGAGGCCAGCGTTTAACCCGTGAAGTTGCGGAGTGATATTCGTCATTAAAAAACTCGCGTACTGCGCAGCCTCTCCATGACACACTGCCATAGCATAATTCGGCGCCATATGGCCGCGGTCGTAACCCGAATGGGTGTAAACCTCCGAGCGCACTTTCGAATAGGTTCGGGTATCGCTCCGAAATCCCGATGGACGGGCAGCATGGACGCCTTTGTTAGGCATCACCTTATAAGCAGCCCAGCGAGGCACGTGCTCAACTTCGTCATAACCCACTTCATAACCGGGATTCACCAAGTGCAACCAAGGCCCGACGGGGTCGCCATACGGAGAGGAGTCCGTGGGATCAGGTGATGGCGCTGCAACGGCATCGTCTACGACGACGGGAAATGTATCGGCGACTTTGTCGAGCGTCCCGACAACCGATGCTGGGGTCGTCGGGGACTCGCGAACCAAGTCCACGCCATCCAGCACTACATTTTCAATGCCAGCGCGCTGCGACTTACCACTTAACGCGTAAACTGCCCAAACCGCGATGCCGGCTGTCAGCACAAGCACACATGCGATGAAACAGGCTTTGAAAAACTTCCTGAGCATCAGACGGGCAATTTACAGTACAGCCACGCCCAATGGGCAATCAATGCGCACCCAATTATCCAGCGAAGGTGTATACGGCCCGCATCATCTGTCGCTAAACGTACACGTAACGGATCGCTGCGCAGACGTGCCACAAGTGCCCAAGCCGCCCAACCGCAGACACCGAGCGCAACAAGGGCAACGAGCGGACTAAAGGCGAACGCACTCATCAAATCAAATGACGCCAAGCTGCGCACACAGCGCGTGCCGCCACAGGCCAAACATGGCACGCCAGTGAGCTTACGGAAGAGACATGCGGGCGTTGTGAGGCCTAAATAAAAAAAGGTCCAGGCCAAGGCGGCGACCCCGATGACAATTGAAGGCAGCCACCGTTCGGCGTCGAATTCCCCAGGAATAAGCGGACGTCGGACCAGGCGAATCATTTAGACACGCCAGTAAGAAATCCTAAAAAGCAGCCGCAGCAGCAGCAAAAAGCGCAGCCGATTGTAGCCCAAATCACGACAGACAGCACAACCCTCCATCCAGAAATGGATAATGCGCAACCTGTCGCGCGACAGCTAAGGGCAAAGGCGCCAAGGCTTAGTAAAATCGTTGGAAGCCAAGTCTCCATCGGCGCCACTGTACCGGCGAGAATCAAGACAATCTGCAGCGGGAAGAGAACTAGCCACAACAGCGTTGAAACAAATATAGAAG
>CAIYUD010000138.1 GCA_903929325.1 uncultured Opitutia bacterium
ATCGTTTGCCGAAGCCCATAACATCAAGCGCATCGATACGGTTGATGAACTGTTAGCGACTTCGGATTATGTTTCACTTCACACAGATCTTAAACCCGAAACCCATAATCTCATCCGCACTCAAACACTCGCGAAACTTAAACCAGGAGCGCTGATTATCAATTGTGCACGCGGTGAAGTGGTGAACTCGGCCGACGTTGCCGCTGCCTTGAAATCTGGCAAGCTACGTGGCTACGCGACAGACGTACTTGACCAGGAGCCACCCGCTGCGGATCACCCCCTGACTAATCTCCCCAATTGCATCGTCACCCCACACGTCGCTTCGCGCACCGCAGAGAGCGTGGAGCGTCAAGCAACCTGCGCCGTCGAAAATTTAGTTAAAGCTTTCCGAGGTGAAAAACCTGAAGGTATTAAAAACCCAGAAGTCACGCTGGCTCGTCATTTCTAAAATCTCATGCCCGAGACTTTTTACATCTTCCCCGAAGCGACTCACACCTCGCTCATAGCTAAAGCGTACCAACATCGCGGTTTTGGTAGAGACGAGTCTGCACAAGCTGCCCACATGGCTTCCATGGCGACACGTCATGGCATTCGCACGCATAACGCCATCAAAGCTCTACACCTCGACGAACTTTTTGGCTCTAAAGTTGGCGGATGTATTCCGGGCGCATCTATCAAAAAACTTCCTTCACGTTTCGATGCCGCAGAAGTTTGGGACGCACAAAAGAAACTCGGTCAAGCTGTAGCGACCGATGCTATCAACCGTTGTATCGAACTAGCCGATAAGCACGGAGTGGGTACGGTATCGGTCGACAACGCCTTCCACTACCTCTGGGGCGGCGGCTATGTCATGGAGGCTGCGCAACGTGGCTATATCGCCTACACGAATTGCACGGCCTCACTCGCCGAGGTTGTACCTTTTCAAGGAAAGTACCCGACGCTTGGAACGAATCCGCACTCCTGGGGATTCCCGACGACGGATGCAGTTGGGTTTCCCATTGTCATTGATTGGGCGACGTCCGTCATCGCCATGGGTCGCGTCCAACAGCTGAAACGCGAAGGCAAACCCCTACCGCCGAATGCCGCTGTTGATAAAAACGGTAATCCAACGACGGATCCCGCTCAGGCTATTTCGCTGCTACCTTTCGGTGCACACAAAGGCTACGGTCTATCACTGATTAATGAAATCGTGGCAGGGTTCATCGGTGGTTCGCTGCCAACCATCCGTAGTCGCGCCACTGTTCAGGGTGAAAAACAATCCTGTGCGTTTTTCTTCCAAGTCATTCACCCCGAAGCCATCAGCGGTGGCGCCTTTGCGGCTGGACGTAACCAAAAGCAAAATGTCCAAGCGGTGCTTTCCGATATACTTGGACATGGTAACGGGCAGTGCATGCTCCCAGGGCAAATCGAAGCAACCTGGGCAAGCCGCAGCAAAGACGTCGGCGGCCTTCTCTTCACGGTAACGAAAACCGGTTTTCAGAAACGCAGAAAACTCCGTGGGCAGGCGATAACGGGCGTTGCCGCGCACCTCGCGGATTTCGTG
>CAIYUD010000139.1 GCA_903929325.1 uncultured Opitutia bacterium
CCAGCCCATTGGCTGTAAATACCCCAGTGGATGAACATGCCAAAGCGGGCATCGGTGAACCATTTCATCCGCTGCTCTTTTTGTTCGGGTGTTTCCGTCTCTGTCCAATTTACCTGCGGGTAGTTGTTGGGGTTGATTGAACTTGCTGGAGCGGCTTGTCCGCCTCGGGAGTAAACGATTGAAAGCCCTATCATGCAGAGTGCGATGAGGACAAGGGTACGGGTTTTATTCATAAGTAATAAGAGTCTTGGGGTATCTATAGGTAGCCCAAAACAATCGTCTTACGCCACTTGAAATTTCTCGGTTAGGTGCTTATCTGCGAATGATGGCATCTACAACTGAGGTACTTTCTCGCTGTGTGGCGGGTCTTAATGCGACTGCAACTGTTCTATTAACGATTGGATTTCTACGTATTCGTCGAGGGGATCGCGTAGGGCACGGCCGAGCAATGGCGGCAGCCTTCGTGGCATCGGCTATTTTCTTAGCAGTTTATTTGGCGTCTAAAGTTCACCTTTGGGTGGCACTTGGTCGGACAAACATTACTTACCAACCTTTAGAAGGGTCAATTTGGGCTCAATTAACCGCGCTCTATTACCTTATCCTCATTCCCCATGTCTTGCTGGCGATTGCCGTCACCCCATTTATCATTCGGGCAGTCTACCTGGCGCGCGCAGGAAGGTATGAAGAACACAAAAAACTCACCCGCTGGGTATTTCCTGTTTGGTATTACGTCTCCGTGACGGGAGTGATCGTCTGGCTGTTTATGGAATATAGCGGCTCTTTAGCCAAGGCGGTGCAGGTTGCGCTTTAAGTCTTAGGTTCCCGCTCGACCTCTCTGTAGACTAAGGCATAGTCGGTTCATCGATTTATGGACGAAACTCCATCGGCTAACACACAAACAGATCGCTTTCTCTTTTGGGCAGCTTTCCTGATTCTTGTTGCCGCAGCGTTCATGCTCTATTCTTCGATTAAAGAAGAAGAGGAGAAATTGGCTGGTTTGCATAAAATTGAAAAAGACCGTGAGGCGGAGTTGGCCCTTGCAGAGAAAGCCCGTGACCAAGGAACACGATTCCTTGATCGGTTCTCGGGCGACCCTGAATTTGTCCGCGACCAAGCGCGCGAACGCCTAGGCTTAGCCTCGCAGGATGAGGTGGTTATTCGTGTTGAAGGCACATCCGCTGCCTCGAATCCCGGCGGTCGGCCTTCTCCGTCGCTTTTTGCCCCGGCGCCTTCGACTGAGTCAGCACGCTAAGCTCCTTTCCATTTGCCACCGTGCGGGGGTCTTGGCGTAATCCAGTGCAATGGCTAAGAGAAAACAAGTAACTTGGGGAGGCCGGTTTGCTTCCGGTCCCAATGCGCTGATGCAGCGTTTCAGCGAGTCTGTGTCGTTTGATAAGCGACTCGCCCTCTTTGATATTGCTGGATCCAAAGCGCATTCAGCTATGTTAGCCAAAGTTGGTATCCTAAAGTCTTCCGAGCGGGATGCGATTCATCGGGGACTCGATGCGATTGCACGGGAAATTACCGCCGGCAAATTCCGGTGGCGTACAGAGCTCGAAGACGTGCACATGAATATTGAGCAGGCTTTAACCGCTCGCGTTCCTGTTGCGGCCAAATTGCACACCGCTCGTTCGCGGAATGATCAAATCGCCACCGACGTCCGTCTTTACATCAAGGCCGCGTGTGCCGAGGTCGATGCCACTTTGCTCGATACCTTGCGTGTTATCGTGAAGTTGGCCCGGCAGCATGCCGATGTGCTGATCCCTGGTTACACCCATATGCAGCGGGCTCAGCCCGTCTCCATTGCCCATCACTTTCTAGCCTTTGCGGAGATGCTCGGTCGCGACCGGGCCCGTTTCGCTGCCGTTGCAGAATCCGCCAATTGGTGTCCGCTTGGCTCTGGTGCTATTGCCGGAACGACATTGCCAATCGACCGCGAATTTACTGCCAAGCAATTAGGCTTCGTGGACGCGAAGGGTAAGCCACGGGTAACCCGCAACTCTATGGATGCAGTCGCCGATCGCGATATTGCTACAGAGTTCACCTTTGCGGCCGCGCTCTGTGCAACGCATCTTTCGAGACTTGCCGAAGATTTAATTCTTTGGACGACAACCGAGTTCGGCTTTGCGCGAATTCCAGATGCATTCTCAACAGGCTCTTCGTTGATGCCGCAGAAACGTAATCCAGACTCGCTTGAACTCATGCGCGGTAAAGCTGCACGGGTCCATGGCTCCCTCACGCATCTCTTAGGCCTGACCAAAGGCCTTCCGCTCACATATAACCGCGACTTGCAGGACGACAAAGTTCCTCTGTTTGACGCCCATGACCAAATCGTACTGTCGCTGCAAGTGGCTGGCGGCACGCTTTCCGGAATGACCTTTAACCGTGCGCGGTGTGCGGCTGCCGTGGCTGATCCTGCACTCCTTGCGACCGATTTAGCAGATTGGCTCGTCTGCAAAGGCGTTCCTTTCCGTCACGCACACCATGCGGTCGGTCGCTTGGTCGCCGTTGCTGAAAAAATGGGCAAACCCCTTAATCAAGTTTCCGATCACGCGGCGCTCGCCGCCGACCCTGCATTCAAGGGTGATTGGCGTAAGGTCTTTGACCTTAAGCGCGCGATGCAGGCCCGTGAAAAAACAGGGATGCCGGGTCCTCGTGCAGTTGCTGGTGCGATTGCGCGCTGGGAGCGCGAGTTGCGTTAACCTGAAATGGAAGTCGGCTTCCTCCTAGCCGCTTGCTTTGTCGCAAGTCTTTCACCGGGACCTGCTTCGCTTGCCACCTTAAGCACCGCTTTACGGTCGGGTGCACGGCGTGCCTCTTGGCACACTTTGGGCTTAGCGACGGGCGAAGTGCCAATCTCCATCGCTGCGCTTGAAGCTTCGAGTTGGCTTACCCACTCGCACCCAGAGGTGATGCGCGGATTAGCCTGGGTCGGTGCCGCTTGGTTTGCCTACACTGGATTACTTCAACTGTTGTACCCTCGCGATTCTTTGAATGAAGAAGATGACCGTGTAGACGGTCGACTGGCATTATTCACACGCGGCTTTTTAGTTAATCTAACCAATCCCAAAACCTTACCCTGGATGTTGGTTATTATTCAGTCGGCACATGTTCCGGTGGACGCAATTAGCGGACGAACCATCGCGATTTTCCTCTTTTGTACCGTTGGAGCGGAAACCGTGGTGATGACCTTTTATGCATTTCTGGCCGGATCCTTACGTCCGCGTTTAGCCGATCCTTCGGTTTCTAGAAATCTGGATCGGGTAACCGGCGTCATCTGGTTGATGTTATCCGGTGTGGCGGTGAACGCAGCCCTGCACTGAGTTTATTCTACGGACAGACCGTGAGTTTCCAGGAAAGCTATCACTGTCTGTGCTAAGGGTGGCCGCATAGACGCTGGGATGGCTTTCGAGCCTTCGGCCGCGCAGCCCAAATAGCCTATCTTCCGTTGGGCATCGACATGGATGCCGTGTTCCTCAGTCCAGCGCTGAAGTACCGCGGCCGCCCGAGCCCACTCTGTCCATTCTTGATCTGCATCTTTTGCGGCCTCCATTAAAGTCGAGAGAGGGCAGTCATTTAGTAAGCGTAAGACAGCTTCGGCGTCATCTTGACCGATGGCTTCAACCAGGGCGTCTAAGTTGCTCATGTTTTGTAACCCAAAACAGAACTCAGCCAGCGCTCAGTCTCTGCCACTGTCCATCCTTTGCGTTTCGCATAGTCTTCAATTTGATCGCGCTGCAA
>CAIYUD010000140.1 GCA_903929325.1 uncultured Opitutia bacterium
CGATCTGTTCCGACAGTCCACTCGCAGTTTCGCTGGGTAGTGCCAGATTGATAATCGTCGCATTGGCATATGTGGTTGTGGAACGAAGAGCTGATTCAACCCGAGCAACCCAACGGCCGTCATACGTGATGCTGTCGCCGAGGATGACTACGCGAGGCTGTTCTGCGCGTACCGCCATACAGGATAGGCAGATTGAAAGTAAAACAAGCGTGCGCCGCATTTGAGGTATCGTTAGGAGGGTCGTTAGATTCGTCAATCTTACGGCTTCTGGGAACATTTTAATAAAGAGGTGGTCTTTGAATGCACACCATGCGTTCCCTTATTCTAGCGCTCGTATTCACGTCGGCCTCTGCCGCTAACCTTACGGTAGATAATGCCACGCCCGTGCGCTTTGGTGCAAATTTTGCCACGGTCGATGGGGTGAGGGTCGCGCGTTTCAATGGCGATAACGGCGTGGATATTCCTTTGAGTACAGAAGATGCTGGAGATACAGAAGTGATTGCGGTTCTTAAGGCGACTAAAGGTGCCAAGTTTAATCTTAAAGCTAACATCGGAAAGCGCGTTGTTGAGACAAGTTTAGTTGGCACTGGTGAGTTGCAAGAAGTCATGATAGGTCGACTGCAAATTCCTGCGGGCCTCTCACGTATATCCATCAATGCACCTGAATCTAGACGCGCACAGGTTGAGTTGAGAGGGGTTAAACTGCCCGGTCTTATCTCGGCAGTTTCACTCGCGATTTTACCTTTGTACACGACCTATATCGACGATGCAAAAGGTGATCATACGAGCTGGAAGGGCATACAGCTTCTGGCAGGCGGAGAGGCGCGTATCCCGATGGTTAGTGATATTGATGGGCAAGAGCGTGCGCTTACTCTGCAACTGCGTGCTTCCGGGGCCGGTAAGTTAACTCTAGCGACGACTGCAGGCTCGGTCTCGGTTGATTTGAATCCATCCGTTACAACCATTAAGACACCGACACTCAAATTTCCTGCGGGTATTCAGTTTTTACGTCTGAAAGTCGAAGGCACGAATGTCCAGATTAACGAGATTGTTCTCGATTCAGGAAGCGTTTCACAGCTCTGGCCTCTTCCAAATGGTAATGCTCAGTCAGTGCACTTTGACTATGAAGAACCCCAGGGTGTTCGCGCACAATGGGCATACGCTGAAGCCCTTGCTGAACCAGGCCCTCCCACTACCTACCATTGTGTACTCGGTTTCGGCCAAGGCTACTTCGGCTACCAGGTGCGCGGCTCCGGGAGTCGCCCTGACGACCGCTGGTTCATCTACTCGCTCTGGGACAACGGTTACGTTCGTAATAATCAGAAGGGCGCTGGTGTCAGCGAAGACCTGAAGGATAAAGTCGTCACGCTTGTCACCAAGGGTGATGGCGTTGTCGCCAGTGCCTTCGACCATGAAGGCTCGGGCGGGCACAGTCACATGGATTTCCAGTGGAAAGACCGTGAGCCCTACAAATTCCTTCTTGGTGTAAAACCGGACGGTAAAGCAGCCGTCTTCTCGGCTTACGTGAGTGGCCCTGGGTTGAATGGCTGGAAATTCCTCGCCAGCTTCCGGCGTCCCAATACCGAGGCACGTCTCGGTGGCCTTTACTCGTTCGTCGAGGACTGGTCAGGTCGCTGGGGCGATCAGCAACGTGCCTGTCGTTATCGTAATCTTTGGGTATGCAGTGCCGATGGCAAGTGGGTGCCTATTCTCAATGCGAGAGCAACAGCGACCTCTGAACTAGGTCGTGGAGACTATAGTCATAACCTAGTGAACAATATGTTCGAACTCCGCACGGGCGGCTATGACCGCACCAAAGGCGATACGGGGAAAGTTTTGCATGTTTCTGATTGGGGTACCGCTCCGCAAATCAACTTCGAAAATCTCCCAACTCGATAAATAGTTTGCGTGCGCTTGCTCTGATATTGCTGACGACATGGGCTGCCGCAGCTCCTGATAAATTACGCATCGAAATTCAGCCACTACCTGCCTCGGTACGTCCCTTGCTGGAGCAAGGTAAAGCAGGCCCCTATGTGTTTAGTTATCCTGACTATTACACATGGTGTCCAAGTATCATCCGTGACGACCAAGGCCGGTATCAGCTCTTTCATTCGCGTTGGCCTAAGGAAAAATATTGGACCTCTTGGATGACCCATTCAGAGGTTGACCGTGCCGTCGCATCATCGCCCGAGGGTCCTTATACGCCAATCGGTGTAGTGATTCCGCCTACGAGCGAGGGTAGGGGAAAGTGGTTTAATGCCCATAACCCAAAAATCGAAAAGTTTGAGGGTAGTTACTGGCTGTATTTTATCCAGACATGGGGAACGGAGATTACGGAATCAATGCGATTAGAGATTGCTCGCAAAGCATACTCTCATCCGAAGTGGATGGGGGAAGTTCGTCCCAATCAGCGTACGTTTGTTGCCAACGCTTCTTCGCTCGATGGTCCTTGGTCGATTACGCCGGAACCAATTGTTGAGCCAGCGAAGACGATTGTGAGACTTACCGTTAATCCGGGTGTTTGCCGTCGGCCGGACGGTAGCTACTTGATGATTGTGAAGGGCGACAAGCCGGGTGCGACCCAGTTTATTCGTAATCAAGCGGTGGCGACTTCACCCAAGCCCCAAGGTCCTTGGACTATTGCGGATAAGCCTGCGATCGACTACTTGGATACCGAAGACGTCTCGCTGTGGTATGATCAAGGACGTGAACGCTATTATGCGGTGTTCCATACTTCAGAGCGTAAAGGATTTATCGGTTTGATTACGTCAGAAGACGGACTGAATTGGGAAAAATCTGCACAATTCGAGTTAACCCCTAAAGTGATTAACTTTGATGATGGAACAAGTTGGAAGCCGGCCATGATGGAGCGCCCCTATATGCTCCGTGATGATAAAGGTACTCCCACGCATCTCGTCGTGGCCTGTGGCAGTACCAAGCACACATCGATTGTTATTCTTCCCCTGAAGGTTAAGTGATGCGTGGGTTTTTATTTGGAGCGCTGCTTAATCCGTTCCCATAGCGCCAAAATGGTTTTGTCCGTTGTGCCATTCAGCATGCTTTCACGTGCGAGGTAGCGTTCAAGTTTCCCAGCGGGTCTTTCTTTGTCACAAGTGCTACCCCTCAAAATTTTACGCGTAAGCTCGTCAATCGATTTTGACCAATAATGATTGATGCGTAATGTGTGATAGGTCAGTTGGCAGTCTTTCTGGCGCTGTTTAATGGCGTGGCGGTTTTCGTCGAGAACTTCGCCAACCCATAGTTTTTTTGGCCGATGCGGACTGTACGTGCGCACATGACGTGGGTTGACGATACTTTTTCCGTCCCTTGACCACCCGCTGACGTAATTCCCAGACCCTTTGTCATTATCTTCATGATCAAATGTATCGGCATTAGCGCCCGCCTTATCGAGGCACTGTTGGTAGTTCTCTATAACCGACCCAGCTGGACGACTTTGGTGGCCCGATGAGCCGAAGAGTACCCAGTAAACAAAAATGGCCGAGACGTCTGGATAGCCCTTAAGTACTTCGACGAGGCTGTCATTTCCTGGGCTGAATAAGAATTCGTCGAGATCGATAAATGCAATCCATCGAGCTTTTTGTCGGTAATGTTTTATGCAGTGTTTGTAAGCTGGGCCTTGGGCTTTGCCTGCCCACGGGATAAGCGTGACTAAACCTTTGTCGATCCACGGTGCTAATATTTCAGCGTAGTTGTCAGAACTGTTATCGTTATAGAGGTAAAAATGTCTGACCCCTACGCCGTGGTGAAATTTTAACCATTCCTCAAGATAACTTCCTTCATCTTTAAAAATCGCACCGATTGCCAATTCGTAATCAAACGACTTCTGTCGATCTCGGTATTGGGCAATCTTGCCTCCGATAAACTGGATAATGGTGTTTACCATAGTTTAAGCGTACTTCAGTGCATAAATGCGAGTTAGTCTACTTTTGCCATCATGGAATTCTTAAGGTTGTGCTTGATGTCTTTCAGTTGTAGCAATCAATCAGTAATGAATACCCCTTCATTAGCTTATTACACCTAACAACCTATGCGCCTGCTCCCCCTTTTTTTTGCTACACTCTTATGCGTAGCCACACCGGTGGGATTGAGCGCTGGAGTTAATGGGGGTAAAGAGGGTACACCTGAGTACAATGCGCGTGCGCAGTGGCTTCGTGACGAGAAAGTCGGTGTCTTCATCCATTGGAACCCTTCCGCCACCATTGGTAAGGAGATTTCTTGGTGCCGCACGAATCCTACGTACGGCAATATCGGGGCAGAGAAATACGACGCCCTCTACAAAGATTTTAAGGGCGAAGCTTTTAATGCCGACGAATGGATTACGCTCTTTCGCGAGAGTGGTATTAAGTACGCAGTCTTTGTGCCCAAGCACCACGACGGTTTTGCGATGTTTGCGACTAAGACTTACGACTACAATGTGATGAAGTCACCGTTTGGTCGTGACTACATTAAGGAAGTGTCGGAAGCCTGCCGAAAGGGTGATGTACGCTTTTGTCTCTATTACTCAGTGCTCGATTGGTGGAATCCGCTCTATAGTCCGAAACAGGGAGCCGATCTCTCCGGATATATTGATAAGGTGTTTAAGCCTCAGATGAAGGAGTTGCTCAGTAACTACGGACCCGTCGGTTCTATCTGGTTCGATGGCCATTGGGATGCTTCGTGGACGCATGCCTACGCCAAGGATATGGAAAAGTTTATTCGTAAGATTCAGCCGAAAACTTTGCTCGGCAACCGTCTCGACCAAAAGTTTGCAGGTAATGAAGGCCCCAACTGTTCCTGGACAGGTAGCTTTTTCGATGCGAAGGACGCCATTGATGATTACCAGGCCCGTGAAGTCGATTTAGGTAAGTATTTCACCGACCGTGCCTGGGATTCCTGCTACAGTCTCTGCGGTGTAAATAATAAGTGGTCATGGGTTCCACCGATGAATCCCGTACCGTTGGCTGATATTGTTAATTGGTTGGTCCAATGTATTGGCCGCGATGGCGGCATGTTGCTCGGTGTTGGACCACGTGGAGACGGCAGCATCGATCCAGCGAGTGCTGCACGCATGCTCGAGCTAGGTGCATGGCTGAAAGTTTATGGCGAAGCCGTCTACAAGACCCGTGGAGGCCCTTGGTTGCCGAGTAGCTGGTGTGTTTCGACGCGCCGCGGTAATAAGGCATATGTATTTGTGACGAAATGGAAGGGTACGGATATCCAATTACCTGCATTGTCGATGGGTGTGACTTCTGCCCGTTTAGTTGGTGGTGGCGCTGCCACGGTCACGAAAGCGCCCGGTAGCATATCGATACACGTTGATGCTGCGTTGCGTAAGCCAATTGCGACCATCATCGAGTTAACACTCGAGCGTGATTGTATGTCGCAACCCGTACTCGAAGTTCCAGAGCCTACGAATCTGGCTAAGGGTATCTTGCCTAGCGTCTCTTCGTTCTGGCCAGGTCGTGATGCGGAGCTTTCGCCAAAATACATCACCGACGGAAGCACGGGTTCTCTTTGGGCAACCGAAGAGGCAGCCCGTGAGGGTTGGGTCTCTATTGATCTAGGCAAAGACCAAACCATCACCGATGTCATGTTGAGCGACGCGCCTTATAAACGCACACAGCAGTTCGCTGTGGAGGCTAAGGTTGGCGATGTGTGGAAGCCGCTCGTCTCAGGAACAACCATCGGTGATGAATTACACCTTAGCTTTGAGCCCGTCAGAGCTCGTATCTTCCGGGTGAATATTCAGAAGGCTAGCGACACGCCTACCTTAGCAGAGTTTCAGTTGTTCGGTGTGCCGTCACAAACTACGCCAGCTCGACGCTAAGAAGCTTAGCGGGCTTGCGCGGGTGCGTGTACCTGTAATCGACGGATCAAGGGTGTGCCGACGGACTCCGTCACGCGCACGCGTACTTGGCTGACTTCGGTAGGGTTGCAGTGGGCAAGCATGCGGCGACCCACGGCAGTACCTTCAAATAGTTTCACCCAACCTTTGCCGTCGAAGCCTTCGATAACGAAGGCACGGATACGATGACCGTAACGGTAGTCTTCCCAGAGATCGACGTAACCCACAGTTTTCGCACTACCAAGATTAAGGACAGCATCTTTGGCGGCGACTTGTTCAATTTTTCCAAGTGGGTTGCCAAAGCGTTGGCGAATTTCAGTACCAAACTCCTCATACCGTTTCATATCATCGGGGTGCACGCTGCCGTCAGCTTGTGGTGCACAGTTGAGAATTAAGAAGCTATTACGACCGACGGACTTCTCATAGCAGTCCATTAAGGTTTCGAGGCTTCGTCGGTGTTTGAGCGCTTCGGGTCGCATGTGCCAGAAATGTTCATGCAGAGGTACGTCTGCCTCGTGGGGCGCCCAATAGTCGCCGTTGGGGTTTTCAGCGCCTTGGATTTGGCGCTTATCAGCCTCGACCTGATTCGGAGCCTCAGTGGCGGCGATACGTGCTCGGTCGAGGGTGGACCAGCAAGGGTAGGCGACAACGCCACGTTCATTGCCAGGCCATCGGATGGTCGGCAGCGGGTCGCGACTGCCGACGGCGGCGATGACGGCTCGAGGGGCCCGTTCAGCGATACGCTTACCGATTGCGGCTTTGATGGGTTGGTCGATCCAAATCTCTGTGACAAGATCGGACCCTAGTCGGTCCATGATTTCGTCGAATCGGCGCTCGAGCAAGCGGTTGGAGTCCTCCCACGTCTCTACTTTATCCAACTTGCGGTAGCTAATAGTTGAGGTGTCTTCGGCGGCTTTACGCGGGTGGGGGAGCCAGAAGTAGAATCCGGCGTTAAGTCCGTGGCGTCGGCAGGCATCGGCGAATTCTTTGACCACATCACCACCTCCGCCACGGTAGGCTGTATTCCCGATATGGTATTGTGTTGTCTGACTCGGCCACATGCAAAAGCCGCCACTGTGTGCCAACATAAAGACAATCTCTTTAGCACCGAAGGATTTCGCCGCCTGACACCATTCATTCACGTCTAACTTTTCAAAACGTATATCTTTCAGGGGTGTACTTCCGTCGTCGTACTCGCGCTGTTGAATCGTCGCTGGATCGAGTTGCACGAACATAGCTAACTCTTGTTCCTGCCACTCGTACTGAGCTTTGGTAGGCCGTGCTAACTGTGCGGCTACGGGATCCGCAACGGCGGTATCCCAAGCTGATTCCGCAATTATCTCACACGGTGCGCTCAATAGAGAGAGCAAGAGCAGTAG
>CAIYUD010000141.1 GCA_903929325.1 uncultured Opitutia bacterium
CCATCCCCACGCACGTGCTCTTATTAACGTAGAGTCCGCCCTCTCCCAGCCGGGCGCCGGCGCATCCGGCCAATAGAAAGCAGATCATTATGGTTATGAGTATCTTCATTTCACTAAGCGGACTTTGACTTTGGCTTCGCGCAATATCTGGCGAGCCATCGGGTCGGGGTAATCGCCTTTTATCACTATCTCCGTGATGCCGGCGTTGATGTACTTATCATTGATCACCACGTTGCCAAAGATGGTCCAGCAACTGGCTGTCTACTGGTTAATCCGCGTGTGCTTGATGCTGCCGATGCGCCTTGGCAGTCGCTGTGTACGGCTGGTCTCACCTTCAAGTTAATCCATGCTATCCTTAAGGTACTTCGATTGAGCGGGGATAGTCGTGGGACAACCATTGTGGTTAAAGATTACCTCGATCTGGCCGCCTTAGGAACCATTGCGGATTTGGTCCCCCTGCGTGCAGAAAATCGTATCCTCGCCTCCCACGGTTTAAAGGCACTTTCGGATGCCCGTCGACCCGGTGTGCGTGCACTAATTGCGGTGAGCGGCTTGGAGCCAGGTCAGACCCTTAGTTCTACAGACATTTCCTACCGTATTGGACCACGTATTAATGCTAGCGGCCGTCTGGCAGACGCAGCCATCCCTCTGAAATTGTTGTTAGCTGATTCTCATGCGGATTGTCAGGATGGCGCTGCCCAACTGGATACGCTCAACCGGGAGCGGCAGGAAATCGACCGGAAGGTAACCGAAGAGGCGACTTCACAGCTTGAGGGCATGTTATCGTCACCTGGATTAGTTGCTCAGGGCGACTGGCATCCTGGAGTTGTTGGGATTGCAGCGGGTAAGCTTTGTAGAACGTTTACACGTCCGGTGATCGTCTTGGGGCGGGAAGGTGACGTCGCTAAAGGTTCAGGCCGCAGCGTTCTTGGCGTAAACCTCGTTGAAGTTCTGCAAACCTGTCATGACTTACTCGGTAATTACGGGGGACATCCAATGGCAGTGGGCGTTTCCATGCCATTGGCTAATGTCCCTGAATTCCGCCGCCGGTTTGCGGAAGGTGTTGCGGCTAAATTAGCCACGCAACCCGTTGCCGGTGAGCTCACGACTGAAATCTCCGCGTGGGTGACTCCTGAAGACGTTAGCAATCAAGTGCTCGATGAACTCGAATTACTGCAACCATTCGGTGAAGGCAATCCGGAGCCAATCTTTGGACTTAAAGGCGTCGTCTTCGATCGACCTGTTCAGAAGTTTGGCGAAGGGGATATGAACTTCCGTCATACATTACTACTCTCAGGTGGACGCCGATTAGGCCTCTTGGCGTGGCGAATGGGCTCGCGTGCACCCGAGCCCGGCAAGGCTATTGATCTAGCTGTCCGTTTGTCTTGGAACCGTTGGCAGGGACGGAAGAGCGCCCAAGCCGAAGTTATCGATTGGCGTTTTTCGACTTCCCGTTGACGGGAGTGTTGCCGTTCGACTTCACGTTACGCGAGGCAGCTTCTTCATCTTGTTTCCGCTCCTCGACACCTTTGAGTAAAATTGCGTGCTCCTTGGGGTCTCCAGGTAGTAAGAAATAAATCGCTCGAAGGTCGTCTTCCTGAAAGGTGCGAATTCGGTAGCCAACACTATAGCCATCGTCTCGCTCGGTTAAGATTTCTCCGTTAGCGTACGTTTTATGGGAGGATGGTGGGCGAATGATTTTTTCGCCGTTGATGGGTACAGGGTATTCGTTTTGCCCGTAGCGAATTTTCGCGCGACCCCCGGTTAGGTTGATAAAGCGAAGAGTCCCCCATGGGAATACCGTCGGCGAGTCTTGGAGTGATGTGATGCGTAAACCGCCTTTGTTATCTGGAATAAATAGTAAAATAACTTGAGATCCGTCTACAAGTAGTGAGTTGGCAAGCGGTGTAGTCGTCCCGTCTTTGCTGAGATGCATAAAGCTGATTTCAGCAGGGCCGTGATAATCTTGTTCGTTGGTGAAAAAATCACTGGTGATTAAAAGTGGTACGCGGTCTTTGTCTTTAGGGCCGGTTTGATAGGCGGCATCGGGAATGGGTGCGACAAAAGCCAATGCCCGGAATTTTACATGGACATTGGGCACCTTAGGCTCGTCAGCCGCAAAGCTCAGAAGCGGAAGTAAAACGATAAATAGCTTTTTAAACATTAGATTTCGTTCGGTCCTAGCCAGCGCACGGAAACAATACGGAAGCGACGCCCGAGTGCTTTGTTCGAAAGATTTGTCAGTGTTGTGGCTTCTGCAGAATCAATGGTATTACAGAAGTCGGGTGTACGCTGGACAACTGCCTCGACCCAAGCTCGGCCACGGGAGATATCAGATCCACCGGGTGCCCGTACTTCGCCATAAGCGCGAATGACAAAGGTATCCGAACGTGCCGTGATATGTGGGCCAATGGCAGCAAGAATGTCTTGTTGGAGCACTGAGCCAGGGGCGAACAGGGCGACGTGCGACTGGTTGGATGGCGACTTTGAAGTCACTCCTGCTGAGCGGGTGCCGGCATCTGCGATTTCAACACCTGCGCCGTTGGCAGAATCCGTCCATGATTGCTGGCCGACAGCACCTGTACCGGATGCAAGCTGGCTAGCGCCAAAAATTGGCGCAACCGTTGCGCGATTTGTGATTTCTCCGCCGTCGGCTTCAGCCCGAGCGATGGCGGATTGTAGGCAGCCTGCTTTAGCGACAGCGTTGGACGTTGAGGTGAGGTCGAGGAAGCGGTTGACGAATTGGGATAAGCCAAGGAATGGGGTAGGGACGAAGGCAGTTGTTCCGGTAGTCGCACCGCGGAATTTACGATCAGGGAAGTTGGCGGTGCCGCCTTTCTTGAGTTGGCGGTCAACGGGGGTGCGGACGTAGAACTGTGTACGGTAACGGATTTCGTCGACGATGGATCGCGCGAGGAGTCGGAGTTGGGCGTCATCGAGCGAAGCAAAGCCCGTCCATGATTTATCTACGGTCCAGGCTGCCCGTGGGTCACTGAGTGCGGCTGCGTCTGTACGGGTAGCTCGTGGGAAGCGTGCGTTGCGTGTTGCTGCGGGGGTGGTGGCAGTGTCACCGCCGTTGGCTAGACGTTTAGTGCCGCCAAGGACAGCTGCCCAGGCATCGACAGAGGTGGAATTGATATTAAAGGCGCCGTCGATAACGAGTTGAGCGGCTGCTTGCTTGTAGTCGCTAAGTTTAACGGCTACATCTTTACGTGTTGGTGTAGCTGCTGAGAGTAAGCTGCGATTACGGCCTTCCCAAATGCGTACGCGTGGATTGAGCAAGGGCGTCGTACCATCAACGAAATCGTCAATAACTTTAACTAATGTACGTGGTGAGGCGTTGCCTGACCAAGGTGGTGCAGATCCGCCGAACGTGTCCACGGTAACAACGGAATCCGCCGCAGACGGAGGGGTTGGCTCGGGTGAAATCGATGACAAGAAGTAACGATCCCAGATTGCCAAATTCGCAAGGTAGGCACGGTCCACATCGGTCCAGTTTTGTGCCACGCGATAGTTGACAACTTTGTCGAGTGGTAGATTGGGAGAAGCGAAACTGCTGCCGATGCAATAGAGTGGGTCCTGGTCGCGCATGCCGAAATTCGCATGGGCATACTGTGCCAGCGACGTCGGTGGCATCATGGGTAGCTCGCTGAAGACGGCTTTGGTTCTACCACCGAGACCCGATGAGTTCGAAGCACCACCGAGAGCCATCTGGGCAGCACCGTCACCGGGTTCAAATGCTTCAGGCCATGTATTTGCTGAGCGCACAGTCAGACGGTAGCTGGGTGAGGTCGTTGCGTACCCAGTACCCATATTTGCTCCGTTCTTGTCACCTCCACCCGGCGACCATCCAGTCGCATCGCCACGTGTCATGAGTGCGAGAGGATTAGAGTGTGTGAAAATTGGGTAAGGTAGACTGTCTTTGGGCCAGCGTACCGAGTAGTCGACCACTGCGAAGATGCTTGGGGGTGATCCGACGGATGGCACGTTTGCAAGTGAGCCATACGTCTTTGCGGTGGCGGTACCATTACGAGCGCCACTCATCTGACTGTCAAAAAGCTCAGTGTGTTCGCTGCACTTATTGTACATCGAGTCGCTTCCAATAGCTGATTCCATAATCGAGTCGCCAGGCCAGCAACTCATGAGATGTCTAACGTAAAGCGGTCCTGAAGTTCGGAATCCGAAACTAAAATTATCGCCGGCTGTCGGCGCGAAAACACTGCCATCAGGCTTGAGGCAAGGGACCCAGAAGCCACCGTTAAAGTCATAACTATTACCTGTTGTGGCAATGCGTGTGAAGGGAACGGGCGCGCTTGCTGCAGCTGAGAATACTCGAAACTCTCCCGGTTGTAGAGTGATCTCCGGAATATACGTGCGCATATTTTCACCGCTGTAGGCGCTGGCATCAAGTGCGCGGGTAAGCTCTTCGAGAGTCTTTGCCCATGAACCCACGGACGGTGCACTCATGTCGATAACCCATGAATTCCAACTGCGGAAGGACAGGCGCATCGCTGCTGTGTCTGCAGGATTCTCTCGCTTCAGTTTGAGTGCTACATTGTAAGGGTTATGAAGAACTGTAATCGGCGACAGGGTGATGCGGAGCGGGTATGAAGTGCCAGGCGCTTGCTGTAATCCGAAGATAACCATTTGGCGTGCGATGTAAGGCGTGCTCGCTACCTTAACGGGACGAATGCAAGGCGTACCTGATGGAAGTGAGCCGTGTGCAGCCGCTGCGGTAGATAAGTTGTAAGCACTGTAGCCAAATGGGCCGCTCGAAGTATCCGTCGCAAATGGATCGCCCGTAAGTGTGGTGAAGTTCCCGTTGTCCATACGGTTAAAGATGTGCGAGTAGTGGTAAGTGCCACCCGTTCCGGCCTGCATCTTTTCGTTGGAGATAACGTTTGGGAATACCGTGCGCGCACGAATCGTTGGGGCTGTTCCACTCCAACTCATTTGGCGGTAGAGGCGATGGTAGTCTCGGATAATCATCCACGTTGGGCCGCGGATTTGTGGATTACCGCCACTTCTGCCTGCACTATTGTCAGGATCGTCGCAATTGAAGGAGTAGATGGGTGAGATATCGTAGCGAGTCGGCGTGCTATTGGAGATGCCTGTTACGCCGGTTGGGTCACACCACCACATTGGCTGCCATATCTTGCCGACCCCGGTGATACCCATAACCGGCGGGTCAGCTTTCGTGGTGCGGTCCATCTTCCATAATAGCAGTGTCGTCGATCCGTCACCTTCGCCGAATTCACCGGCATGGAATGCAGCATCGTCTTGTTCAAATGCTGTCGAGAGGTCCATGCGCACTCCACCCCAGAAGCTGTCGGTAATTAGTCCCGTTGACCAGAAGGTGACGTCTGGCTGGCAACGTTTACTCGGAGCCGAAGTTGCGGGTACGGGTGAGACGGGTGTATTGTTAAAGCCTGTTAATAGAGAGAGTTCAAAGTTGCCGGACAGACGTGTAAAAATTGTCCCAGGAACGGTTGCTTCAAATCCTGCAAGCAACTCCATGCCGTTGCGTCCCGTCCCGCGCAGCGGAGGTAGATTTGCGGGAATACTTTTCGTAAGTCGTGCGTCGTTAAGATTAGCCCGGGCTTTGATACCTTCATCACCAATCCAGTAAGCATAACTAAAGCCGGTGCCACGCGTCGTTAAGGTGCCGACATCTGGCGACGTTACGAGTGGGAGACTGACGCGTCCATCGGGCCTGCCTGGGTCGCTCGCCGTAGCCAGCTCTGCGGCCGTGGCCGTGGCATCGCCAACCAAGGGGATGAGGGTGGCGCCTGTTGTGGAATAGTCTGACTGCCAAGGGATCCATTGATTGGCATCATAGTCTGTTTTGCCGTAGAGCGAGACAGACTGAATACCGGCGGCGGCATCATGTCGTCCACTGATAAGCCAAGCGGGAGGTTGCTCGGGAATATCGCTGCGCCAAACGCCGGTCCAGATTGGGTTGCGAATCGTGGCCCACGTCCAATTGGTTTGCGTGGTGTCGGCTGTGATATCTGCCCGTGCAGTAACGCGTCGATCCGGTCCGGCTTCCTGTTGAAGATGTCCAAGGGCAAGCCGCATGGAAGCGATAGCCGAAAGACGTCCCTGTGTCTGTAATTGTTGGCTGTAAGCGAGCCGTGACTCGATGTTGAGGAAACCCGCTACACTCAAAACCACCAAGACCAGCAATGCCATGATGGTTAAAGAAAGTACGAGGCTAAACCCCTTCTTTTGGCTAGGCGAATTCAACGCGTTTAGACTCATCGGTTTGAGGTGCCGAAGCAATACTAACCCCGACGGCATTTACTTCAATTTCGCCGCTTCCATTCTCAATTCATCAGCTTTTACCTCTGCTTCTTTCAGCGAGATGCCCTTCGGTAGACCGGGCCGTTTGTGACCCGTTTGTGTTAGCCACGCATCGCGCAAATATGTCTGCGCTTTTTGATAGGTTTGAACACGAGCATCGGATCCCGCATCCGGCTTATCCTTAAGTTTCAGAAGTTTCCAAAGTTCAGGAAGTGCTACCTCAGCAATCATGCGATGTCCCGCATCCCCTGGATGAACTTGATCGTTAGAGTATTGAAAGTTTTTATTCTGATTGCGGGCTGCCTGAATGGCTTCGCGTAGGGCAGGGCGGATATCGATGACTTCCCAGCCCATGGCAGTCTTCGAATTAATCCACCCTGAGAACGCCTCGAGTACATTATCGTAATCTTGAGGGCTCGTTTTAGTTTTATCGGGAGCGTGGAGTGGAGGTGTTACGATAATACAGCGTGCGCCTTTTGCTTGGATAACCGACACAAGTTTCTCCATGCCCCTTTTGTACGCGGAAAAAATCTCAGGATCGAACGGCTTGTAGATTCCGTCATTCATGCCGTAACACGCAATCACTAGGGTAGGTTTCGTTTGCGCTAGTACAGCACCGAGGCGATCGTGGATGCAGGGTCGTGGAAATGTTCCTCCTGCATGTCCTGGCTCCGACAGTCCACTCGCAGTTTCGCTGGGTAG
>CAIYUD010000142.1 GCA_903929325.1 uncultured Opitutia bacterium
AGGATGCGCACTGCATCCGCTTTCATGTTCATGGCGATGTTGTTCTGCAAACCCGAGATACGCTCAACGCGAACGCCTGGAGCAGGTTTAATTTCGTACCGCGTGATCGAAGGGCCTTGTTGAATGCCTACATCGACACCGTTCTCAGGATCGACTGGGACGACTTCGACCCGGAACTCGCGCAGGGTCTGAATAAGTTCGCCCGCACGACGACGGTAATCTTCGCGCGCTTCATCGCGAGGTGGCGGTGGGGTCACTAAATCTAATCCTGGGAAAACATAGTCGCCTGTTTTCTTGCGAAGCTGGGCGGCCGTCGCGCGCTCAATGCGCTCTGGCTTCGTAACAGAAACCTTGCCGGTGACCTGGGGCTTAGGGTCTTGGTCTACTTTTATCTTCGGCTTCTTTTCGTCGGCAGATAAAACGCCACTTAAACCATCGCTGGTGTCGTCTGGATTCCCGATGACAACTTTGTCGGGGTTCACGACTTTTACGGGAGGAACGATTACGACCGGCGGTTCTTCCTGAGCGACAGGACTATTAGCAATGGGAGCAACTAAGGTTGATCCTTTAACTGTCTCGGCCATGCGCAGGGCAAACTTGCGGGCTTCAGCATCGCGTCGCTGCGCCTCTGCCATGCGAAGGTTTTGTTCACGTCGCTGCTTATTCCAGTCCAAGAAGCTGTCGCGTAATTCCGAAATCCATGTTGCCAGCGTTGCCTTAGGGTCATCCGCCAACACGCCCAATAAACAAAATCCGTAAGCAGGGACCAAGATTAGCCATGCACCAATATCGCCGACGGCTGGCTCAAGGACGCGCTGGTACATAAAGCGCCCGAGAATACCACCTGCACCTTTGGGATCGAAGGCTGTCAGGCCATCCATTGGGGCGCTGATGCCTAAAAATAGCGCAAGCAATGCAGACCCCAGGAGGACGCATCCAAACATTAACAGTGTCTTGGTTGGCCAAAGCGTGTGTGCACGACGATTAAGCGCTAGCCATCCTGCGATAAATAAGAAGGTGGGGATGAGAAAAGCTCCGTATCCAAGAAAAGCAAAACAGAGCGTGGCCACAAATGCCCCGAAGCTGCCGCAAGGATTAGCTCCGGTTGTGGCGACAGCTGAATCAGAAGGGATACTAAAGGCGCGCTCAAGGGCCGTGCGCAAAAAACACTCTTGGCCCGCATCGCGGAATGCCATTGAAGCGAGAAAGAATATTCCGAGTAAAAATAGGACGACGGCAACAATCGGACGGCTCTCGCTGGTTGGGCGAGCAAGCGTTGCAGAACGTTTACGTGCAGGGGTAGCCATGAAAATCAGTCGCCGAAAAGTCCCGACTGTGTGCTGCCGGACTTAATAGAAGAACCTGAAGCAGGCGGATGGATATGACGTGGTGGCTGAGAGACGCGTGCGTCGACAGCTTGACGGCGTTCCGCAACCAAGCGCTCGATCATGCCTGAAACTGCGTGACGAATCCAGCGTGTGGTGAATGAGCCATCTGTATAGTCGCAAGGACCATAGCCATGAACGCGACCAACTTGAAGCAAGCTGTCGCATTGGGCAAACTCCGCTTCGCTGTCTGGCCGATACACGGCAAAAGTCTTACCACCATTCTTTCGCAAGAGAGAGAATACAGGTACGTCGCTCGGGCCGTCGGCGACGTACAGCATACTTTCAAAAGGCACACGACGATCTTCGGAGCGCACCACCGCGTTAACGTCAATTCCTGGATCACGGCTCGTTCCTTTATTAATTTCAAAAACGAAACGCGTCTTAACTGTATTATCAACCATCGCCGCAACTTGGGATATTTCGGACGGTGTCTCTAAAGAAAGTTCGTGTTGATGGGTGAAGTTTGGCGGCAATGGCTCTTCAAGAAATTCGCAACCGTAGATGCCAGCACAGTGACGCGCCAACTGAGTGCCTCGAATCATCTCAGCGATGCCTGTGCTAACAATGTAATGTTCCAAGGTGACTTCGAGCCCCTGCTTAGCGCCCAAAGCCTGTGCGTGAGTTTGGATTTCAGAAAAGAAATTTGGGAGTCCCGGGCAGAGCTCGATGTCTGCACCCAATTCACGAAGCCGTTTATTGGTGAGGCCGCGTAATGGACCATTCTTTACATAACTCAGAAGGTGATTGAGGTATACGGTGTCTTTCGAGGTGCGGATGCCCTTCCGCGCGTAGAGGCCAGGGAGCTGGTTCGTTTCTCTCCAGAAGGCAGCTTCGTCCACACCGTAAGCGCGAAAAAGCGGCGTCTGCATGTAGCCTGGAATAAGAGTTTTATCAAAGTCCCAGACACAAGCGAGCACGTGGCTGGTGCGTAAGGCGGGTTCAGAGGGGCGAGAATCGGACACGGTTAGAAGGTCGGGCTTGCACGGAGTGCCTGCAAGCACTCCATTGGATTAACCGCGGCACCGCCCGCATCCAAGCCCCGATTGGTCATGAGTGCATCGCCACCCCGCCCTAACCTTACAAACCTTCGCCGGCGCCGGGCAGAGCTTGAATCAATTTTAGCCGACCCTGCTTCTTTTGCCGACGGACGTCGCGTAGCTGCCCTCGCCCAAGAACTCCGCTTTTTAAACTCTGCCCTAGCGGCTGGAGACAAGGTTGAGGCGGCTGAACAAAAGCTAGCTGAGGCCCAAGCCCTGCTCTCAGACCCCAGTACAGACCATGAAATGCGGCAGTTGGCTAAAGAAGAAGCCCGTGAAGCGGAGGCCGCTCTACCTGACTTAGGCAACGCCCTCATTCAGGCACTCGTCCCGCCTGATCCCGCAGAAGGTCGTAATGTCATTCTTGAAGTCAGGGCAGGCACAGGGGGAGAAGAGGCCGCACTTTTTGCGGGAGAGCTCGCCCGCATGTATGGCCGTTACGCCGAACGACAGGGATGGAAACATGAAACCCTCAGCATGAGTCGCTCAGATTTGGGCGGGGTTCGGGAAGCCGTCCTCCTCATCGAAGGCTCAGGCGCCTTTGCCGCTCTTCGACAAGAAGCAGGCGTTCATCGGGTCCAACGCGTACCAAGCACAGAAACCTCTGGCCGGATTCACACCTCGGCCGCGACGGTTGCAGTTCTCCCTGAAGCTGAGGAAACTGAAGTGGAACTACGACCTGAAGACTTAGATTTATCGGTTGCCCGTGCAAGCGGAGCCGGCGGACAACACGTCAATAAAACAGAATCAGCGGTGCA
>CAIYUD010000143.1 GCA_903929325.1 uncultured Opitutia bacterium
CGATATCGAAGTGGTCTTCCTTGTGCCCTGGGCACTCGTCTACCGTGAGTTCCTTGCTGCAGGCATCGCCATCACCGCAGCCACGGCAGTTTTTCTTGGCGTGCTCGTGCTCGGTCTCTTCTACGAAGTGCGCCGCGGCGCGCTCGAGTGGGATAAGTAAGAGTAAGGCGAGGGATAAGGGATTAGAGATAAGAGATTGGGGCCGAGAGCTAGTCGCCACGTGGTGGTGATTCTTTTCGAGTCTTTATCAAACGGTTGAGCATGCGCTCGGCGATATCGTGCCTACCCTGCAGCTCCAAAGCTGACTTTGCGTCGATAAGTCCGAGCAACCTTGCCTCCTCTAGGTGATGAGAAGCCTCGGAGGCTGACCCCTTCGCAATGACAAGGAATCGATTGCAGTCTGCCAAGCCTCCACGAGCGTGTCCCTCTGCGATGTTAGCGGGTACTGAACTTGTAGCCCTCAATAACTGCTCACGGAGATATTGCCTCTCGCCCCATCGAGTCCGACCAAGCAAATTAGCAGTACGCACAACCGTATCAAGAGCTAGGCTATAGACTCTTAAATTACGCAGGTGCCCAACTTCTACCTTATCGGCCATTAAGCCATGCAACCTGTTATGGTTCGCACGACAACCCGTCTGACACAGGGACTCTTCCTCCGGCATCTCCCCAATCTTCACCAAGCCCTGTACTCTATCCGCCTATCTCTTATCCCTAATCTCTTATCCCAAGTCTCTTATCCCAAGTCTCTTGTCCCAAGTCTCTTGTCCCTAATCTCTTATCCCAAGTCTCAGACCGCGCAGATGCCACACCCCGAGCCAGGAATCTGACAGAAGAAGTCGTTGCCCTTGTCGTCGACGAGGATGAACGCAGGGAAATCGACAACGTCGATCTTCCAGACGGCTTCCATGCCGAGCTCAGCATAGTCTACGACCTCGACCTTACGGATATTCTCTTGAGCAAGAATCGCAGCGGGGCCGCCGATGGATCCAAGGTAGAAGCCGCCATTAGCCTTACAGGCATCGGTGACTGCCTGACCGCGGTTACCCTTTGCAATCATGATATGGGAACCACCGGCCTTTTGGAAAATATCGACGTAGCTATCCATCCGGCCAGCCGTCGTCGGGCCAAATGATCCTGAAGGCATGCCAATGGGCGTCTTCCTGGGCCAGCATAATAAACAGGGTGCTGCTTCATGTAGTCCGGCAGACCCTCACCACGGTCAAGGCGCTCCTTCAGTTTCGCATGGGCTAAATCACGAGCGACAATTAAGGTGCCAGTAAGAGCGAGCCGAGTCGTGACCGGATGACGCGAGAGTTCTGCGCGAATCTCTGCCATCGGCCGATTGAGATTAATGGCGACAATGCCGGTGGTGTCTTGTTTGCCGCGGTGCTGGACGGGAATAAAGCGACCAGGTTCTGTTTCTAGCTGCTCAATCCATACGCCTGTTTCGTCGATGTAAGCTTTCGCATTACGGTCCGCTGAACAAGAAACGGCTACGCCAATCGGACAGGATGCGCCGTGACGCGGCAGGCGAATGACGCGAACGTCTAAGGCAAACCATTTGCCACCGAATTGCGCACCGATGCCGAGCGTGTGGGCTGCCTTCAGTAACTCAGCCTCCAAAGCAAGGTCACGGAAGGCACGTCCGTGTGCATCACCCGTGGTCGGCAAGGCGTCATACGCATGCGCCGAGGCGAGCTTCACGGCCTTCATGGTGGCTTCAGCAGAAGTACCACCAATGACGAATGCTAAATGGTAAGGCGGACAAGCGGCTGTTCCTAATCCGCGCATCACATTCGTTAAGAACGCAGGCAGTGACTTGGGATTTAAGACCGCTTTTGTTTCCTGGAAGAGCAGACACTTATTGGCCGACCCGCCGCCTTTGGCCACAAACAGAAATTCAAAGCGATTACCTTTGCCTGCTGAGATATCAATTTGTGCAGGCAGATTTGTCCCCGTGTTACGCTCCGTGTAAAGATCGACCGGCGCGAGCTGTGAGTAACGGAGATTGTTTTGTGCGTAAGCTTGGTAGACGCCGAGTGAAAGTGCCTCCGCGTCTTCATCACCCGTCCAAACGTGTTGGCCTTTTTTGCCAACAATCTGTGCAGTGCCTGTGTCTTGGCAGAATGGCAGCAGGCCTTTGGCGGCGACTTCGGCATTGCGCAACATGGCAAGGGCAACCGCTCGATCATTGGCGCTTGCTTCACTGTCGCTCAAAATTGCGGCCACTTGCTCGAGGTGAGCTGTGCGCATAAAAAAGTTGATGTCGTGAAATGCTTGGTTGGCGAGCAACGTGAGTGCAGCCGGTTCAACCTTCAACATCGGCTTGCCCTCAAAAGACTTTACGGAGACGTGCTCGCGCGTGAGTAAGCGATACTTCGTCGTATCAGGTCCTAAAGGAAAAGGTTCTTGGTATTGAAAAGGCTGTGTCACGACGGAGGTAATCTAACGGAAAGCCCTGCACGGAGCAAGGCGGAGCGACGAAAACCCTGGGGCACAAAAAAACCCCGCGTTTCCGCGGGGTCGTTTTAGGACAGGTAATCCGAAGATTACTTGTTCACTGCCTTCTTAAGGGCAGCGCCAGCCTTGAACTTCACACCCTTGGAAGCCTTGATCTTAATCTTGGCGCCAGTTGCAGGGTTGATGCCGTCGCGAGCAGCGCGCTTGGAAACAGTGAAGTTACCGAAGCCAATGATTTGGACGCCGCCGTTTTTGATGATGCCTTTTTCGAGGGCAGCAACAACTGCGTCAACAGCGCGTTCAGCGCCGGCTTTGGTGGTTTCTTCGCCGAGGGTCTTTTGGACTTCGGCAATCAGATCAGCTTTATTCATGTGTATTGTATGGGTTGGGGGGTGATGTTTGGGATACCAGCGTTAGCCAGTAAAAAAGATAAACCGTCTCCAAACCCGCTGGTCAACAGGGAAAGAGAGACTTTGTGTAAAAAAGATTTTTTAGGAGAGAGCCAACAAGCGCCCGTCGTGCACCTTCTTAAACGAATAATCGAACAACATGGAGAATGCCGTTGGTCAACAATGCGGCGGCAACATCGTCGGCAACAATCCCGATGCCGGATGGTAACTTTTCGAGGCGGCGGATGCCAAACGGCTTGGTGATATCTAGGAGGCGAAAGAGTAGGAAATAGGCCAGAATCCAAGGCCAGCTGACGTGTTGCAAACCCGCTAATGCCAAGGGCATACACGCGAATTCGTCTAAGATAACTTCGGAGGGGTCTTTGCGACCCATGAGCTCGGCTGCGGCCCCACAGAAGCAGACAGCGGCAAGGACAACCAAAAGGTCAAAGGATACTTCGTGGTAACTGGCACGACCTGCGGTCAAAGGATGCACGACATAAACCCACCAAAGGACGCCAAGGGCGGACCCCCAAGTCCCTGGGGCGGGCAACCGTCCAAAAGGACCCAGGGTGGCGATGGCTTTAATCACGAGACGCCGGGAAGATGGCGGCGGTGCCGAAAGAGGTAGACGGCGCCCGACCAGACAGTGATCGCTACTGAGGCCCAGAAGAGCGCCATAATAATAATCTCCCAATGACCATGCCACTCTGCGGATAAATTCCAATGTGTCTCGTAGGCGCGCAATCCAATCAAATGTCCGATAGCCAGAATCTGTAGGAAGGTTTTGAGTTTTCCCCAGCCTTCAGCCTCGAGCACTTGTCCTTTGGCAGCGGCAACTAAACGTAAACCAGTAATCAGAAATTCCCGACAAAGAATTAAAAAGATTCCTGCAGCGACGAACATTCGGCTTTCGATAGACGCCGCTTTGACGGAATGATCCAAAGCGGATATTGTGGAAACTGGCACACAGTCGAGTGCCAGCAGGGCGACCAACAACCCAAGGATGAAAATTTTATCCACCAGCGCGTCCAGTAAGCGGCCAAAGTCAGAAACTGCCCCAACTTTGCGCGCCACCCAGCCGTCGAGCATATCTGTAACCGCTGCTGCAATGAAAAGGGCTAAGGCTGCAGAAGCCCAAGGCCCCGCCCAATAGGTCCATAAAGCAATCAAACCAACTGCAGGGATTCGGGCAATGGTCAGAATGTTCGGAAGATGACGCAAAAGACTCATGCGGGCTTGCGGCAAGGATGCCTTGGAGTGAGTATAACGGGCAACGCTAAACGATGTCCGTCAACCGCCGTATCGCCGTCTACCCCGGAACCTTCGATCCCATCACCCTGGGACACATCGATGTACTTCGCCGCGCTGGACATATCTTCGACCACGTCATGGTCGCCGTTGCACCCAGCGACTCAAAGTCTCCTTGGTTTTCACTCGATGAGCGACTGGCAATGGCTCGCGAGGCGTGCAGCGATTTACCTAACGTTTCCGTGGAAACACTCAGCGGGCTCACCGCAGAGTTCGCCCGTTCGCGGGGCGCAGCTGTCATTATCCGAGGCCTACGTAAGTTCAGTGACTTTGAGTTCGAGTTCGACTTGGCGCATGCCAACCGACTGCTAGCCCCAGAAATCGAGACTGTCGTGCTCATGCCAAGCAAAGAACAGTTTGTGACTTCTTCCTCTTTCGTGAAGGACATCGCCCGACACCGCATAGCCGCAGCCGCCGATTTCGTCCCCCCTTGCGTGATGCCCCACCTCAAGGCAAAGATGGCCACGCTTTCCAAGTAGGCCTGTTATCTATACCTTCGGGCCCTTCTCGGTCTTACCTACTTTAGTAGTTTGACCCGAACCCCGGGGTCGCTTTCTTCCGACCTTCCCCCTGAGCCAACTTGGCAAAGGAGCCTACCGTACCCAAAGCCGTGAATATCAAAATCAAAGAGTCCACCCCCACCCGCCGCACCATCACGGTGACGGTACCTGCCGCCGACGTCGCTGCTAGCGAAACGGCTGTTTTAAAACAGTTCGCCAAAGAAGCTCGGCTTCCTGGCTTCCGGCCCGGCAAAGCCCCCGAGGCAATGGTTCGCTCCCGTTATGCTGCGGATATTACGAAAGAAACTCGCCAACGCATTCTTAGCGAAGGCTACGACAAGGTGCGCGCAGATGAACGCGTGAAAGTTTACTCCTTAGTTTCGGCCAACCAAGACGACGCCGCCAAAGGCAAAGATGCGGTGCTCCATTTTGAAGTCGATGTCCTCCCTGAGTTCACCACCCCAAAATGGCGCACCATTAAGGTAGAGACCAAAATAGATCCTGTCACGGATGCTGATGTTCAAACGCAAATCGATCAAATCCGCGCACAGCGCGCGACTTTCGAAAAAACTGAATCATCCGCAGCGAAAGCCGATTATGTTCGTCTAAGCTATAGTGGCACCATCAACGGAAAGCCATTAACCGAAACCGCCCCTGAGGCAGGCCTCCTTGGCCAAGCAGAATCGACTTGGGAAGAAGCGGGTGCCGAAAGTGACCTCGCCCTCATCCCCAGTATCGCCAAGGCCTTAGTTGGTCTGAAAGCAGGCGATGCTCGCACTGTCGAACACACCTTCCCTACCGACCACACCCAAGAAGCACTTCGCGGAAAACAAGCGAGCTACGCTGTGACTGTCACCGAAGTCCGCACCCGCAAACTGCCGGAACTCGATGACGCATTCATTCAATCCGTTGGCGCAAAAGATAAAGCCGACCTGATCGAGCAAGTTCGCAAAGGCCTCGAAGGCCAACGCCGCCAACAGGCCGAGGGCAAACGTCGCGAAGAAGCTCTCGACTTACTTCTAAAGGGAGTCGAGTTCCCTCTTCCCGAGTCTGCAGTCGAACGTGAAACGTATGACCTCTTTATGGAATACGCGAACTTGCGTGTACGCGGTGGCGCGACACCCGAGTCGCTCGAAAAAGACCGTGACCAAATTATGGCTGACTCCCGCAAGGCTGCAGCGACACGCGTCCGCACCCAAATCGTCCTCGCGCAAATTGCCCGTGAAGAAAAGTTGACGGTCACCCAAGAAGAACTTGGCCAGGCAGTCGTACGTGCTGCTTACAGCACCCGCACAGCCCCTGAGAAAATTGCGAAAGACCGCGACCAACTGATCCTGATCCAACGCGACACCTTGCTCAACAAGGCCTTAGACCTCATTCTTGCAGGCGGAACTCTTCCAGCTCAGCCCGCAGAGAAGCAAGGCTGACACAGGCGCCAGATTCACTTAACCTAAACACCATGAGTTACATTATCCCAAACGTCGTTGAACGAGATGCCCGCGGAGAGCGGTCTTGGGATATCTATAGCCGTCTGCTCAAAGACCGCATCGTGTTCTTAGGCGCACCGATTTACGACGAAGTAGCCAATGCTGTGATTGCGCAGATGCTCTTCTTGCAGATGGAAGATCCTAAAAAGCCCATCTCACTTTACATCAACTCACCCGGCGGATCAGTCACTGCAGGCATGGCGATTTACGACACCATGAATTTCATTCCCTGTGAAGTTCACACTTACTGCCTTGGGAGCGCTGCCAGCATGGCAACCGTCTTGCTCGCCGCAGGTGCTAAGGGCAAACGCTTCGCACTCCCAAATTCGCGAGTCATGATCCATCAGCCATCAGGCGGAGCTGGCGGCCAGACTTCTGATATCTCCATTGCAGCTAAAGAAATTCTCCGCTGGCGAGATATTTTAAATACCACCTTGGCACGTCATAGCGGCAAGACCGCCGCACAAGTGCAGAAAGATTCTGACCGCGACTATTACCTGACAGCCGACGAAGCAAAAGCTTACGGGCTCGTCGACGTCGTGGTACCTCCTCGTCCGGAGAAAGCTTAAACAATGGCCGATCGCGCCGAGGCATGTTCCTTCTGCGGCAAGCCAGCGGCCGTTGTCGGGAAGCTGATTGCAGGGCCAGGCGGCGTGGGCATTTGCGACGCCTGTGTAGCAACGTGCGATCAACTCCTTGACCGCGAACGCGGAAAGCCACGGGCAGCATCTTCCGCAGGCTCAACCGGTCCAGTAGCCCAAGAAGCAGCGAAGCCTGAACCGTTGCCACCGGTGAAAATTATCACCCCAGAGGCACTGCGCGCCGAACTCGACTTACATGTCATTGGCCAGTCCCACGCCAAAAAAGTCCTTTCGGTAGCCGTCCATAACCATTACAAGCGCCTGAATGATCGGCTGGGTGCAGGGCTAAAATTAGAAAAAGATTTGGTCGGCGTTGAACTCGACAAGAGCAACGTGTTGCTGATTGGCCCAACGGGCTGCGGCAAAACTCTCTTAGCACGCACACTCGCCCGCGCACTCGACGTGCCCTTCGCGATTGCCGACGCAACAACCCTGACGGAAGCCGGCTATGTCGGCGAAGACGTGGAGAATATTATTCTACGACTCCTTCAGTCCTGCGACATGAACGTGGCGAAAGCTGAGCGTGGCATCGTCTTTATTGATGAGATTGATAAAGTTGGCCGAAAGTCCGATTCACCTTCGCTCACCCGCGACGTCTCAGGCGAAGGCGTGCAACAAGCTCTACTAAAAATACTCGAAGGCACGATTTGCAACGTACCGCCAGCCGGAGGCCGCAAACACCCCGATCAAGCCTGCATCCGCGTCGACACTTCGGATATCCTGTTCATTTGCGGTGGAGCCTTTGTTGGCCTTGATAAAATTGTGTCGCGGAGAGCACGCCACAAGGTGCTCGGCTTCGACAACACATCTGATGGCGAACCTATGACGGCTGATGCGGTGATGTCGGCGTTACAACCTGAAGACCTTTTCTCTTTCGGAATGATTCCTGAATTTATCGGACGCTTACCGGTTATTTCAG
>CAIYUD010000144.1 GCA_903929325.1 uncultured Opitutia bacterium
CCGCGTGTCGTTGTCACCTTAGCAGCCGATTACCCCAATTTAGGTGATGTCGCACTTACACAGTCTGTTTTTGAATTTTGCCGTCAACACCTTCCGTCACATCAGATTTTTGTTATACCTGCCCACCAAACCTTAAAACTCTTAAGGGGCACTGCTTTGCATACTGACCCACAAGACGTGGTGGTGATTGTAGGGGGCGGCAACCTCGGCGATCGCTACCGTCGTCTTGAAGAATTGCGCTGCGCCATCGTTGAGGCCTTCCCTAAGCAACGTATCATCTCCTTTCCGCAAAGCTGTGAGTTTAAAAATCCTTGGGCAGAAGATTATTCACGGAGGGTATATGCGGCACACCGACAACTAACCTTATGTGCGAGAGATAGCGCTTCATGGGAACGCATGCGCAAAGCATTTCCGCAAACGCCTATTATACTGGTCCCCGATACTGCCCTTCTCTTAACGCCCGCAAGCCCACCGACACACATTGTGCCTGTTATTTGCCTACGAACTGACAGGGAATCAAGGCTCGGGGTTAATCAGCGCGCCAAATTGATTGAAGGCCTAAAAAAACATTGGCCACAAACTGTGAGCACCGACACGGCAGCCCAAGGTCCGACTGAGAATCATTCGGTAGAACTCCAAGCGTTATTCGGCGTTTTCAGCCAAGCATCGGTCGTCATCACGGATCGACTTCATGGACTTATCTTTGCAAAGATTCACCAAAAACCATGTGTGTTCATCGAAGGAGCTAACGACAAGTTACGGTCATTCGTAAACACGTGGATGGCTGACGCCCAAGATGTTTGTTTCGTCGACACCATAAGTATTGAGGCAATTAAAAACGGGGTCGAACAAGTAACTCGTGCAGCTGTTTCTCCAATCACTGATGTAAACTTTTTTAAACCCCTTGTCTTAGCCTTAAAGGGCGAAAAGCATGTGTAAGCCTCAAAAATGACAACGTCCGTAAAAATCAGTGCATTCCTAATTGTCCGTAATGAGGCGTCTTACATTACGGAGGTTTTACGCTCGTGCGAGGGATTTGACGAAATCATCGTCGTTGATACAGGTTCGAATGACAACACTCTGCCGCTAGCCAAAGCTAGTGGGGCTAAAGTTTTTCAACGCGAATGGCTGGGTTATGCCGCACAAAAAAAACAGGCTATGGAATTAGCATCCCATGAATGGGTCGTGAGTATCGACGGGGATGAAGTTCTCAGTCACGGCTCGATTACCGCTATTCGCGAAGCCATTGCGACAGGCGATGCGGTTGGCTACCGCATTCGCCGAGATGACATATTGATGGGCGAAACAATCGATCCAGCTAAACAACGTGCCCTTCTTCGTGTTTTTCGGAAGTCATCTGCCCAATGGGATCTGTCACGCACTGTCCATGAGCACGTTGAAGTCCCTGGAAAGCACCCCATTATCTCAGGTGCAACCATCATCCATTACGGTCTAGACTCCATCGAGAAGCATGCGTCTAAACTCGTTCTGTATGCTAGACTTAAAGACGCCATGCGTTCAAAGCAAAGCTCTCGAGGTTTTATAAGATTACGACTCTGGACGAGTTTTCCTTTAAATCTCTTTAAACAGCTTATCCAGCAGCGCCTTATCCTCAAAGGCTCAGCGGGGTATGCCCGTGCAATCCAACAAGCATACTATGCTTTTCTTTGCGAAGCGATCACTTACGAACGTGAGCGGCGCGCTCGACAGGTTTCCAAATAGTCTTTAGGCGCAGACCTAAGCGGCCGAGAGTCTGCTGATAAGCCCAAGCCACACGAATAGATTGGAGAGCTCGTAGCCATTCGCGTTTTAAGCGAAAAACCCAACTTACTCCAGGCTTCAACCGCTTGCCGATGAGTGAGGTTGTATCTTCGTGCAGCACTTTTTCCGGAGCCAAATGTAAGACATCAACTCCATGAAGATAACCAAAATTAAAGAATCTATCCACAGGCCATATGAAACGCTCTGACGTCTGCAGCAGGCGCACCGCAGCCTCTCGAGTTATCAAATATGCCACGGAGAGGTCACTTGTACGCGTTGGCAAATACAGATAACCCGACGACGACAGATTGCGCCAAACCCGATAACTTCTTTGTGGCTGACTCACCAGACGCACAATCATCAGTTGGCCTGCAATTGCTTCCGCGGCCTGCACAATATCCGCATCAGGTGGCACAATCCACCGTGCATCGTCCTCAAGCACAAGACACACCTGCTCGGATCCGTCGACAATCTTTTGCCATACTTTTCGATGCGCAAGAAAGCAACCGACTTCACCCCGAGTTAATCCATAGCCCATCGTACTTAAACGAGAAACGCGATCGTAATTCTCACTCCAAGGACATTCCCCTGTTAAGAAAACTGCGGGTGAAAGTTCCGCCTCCATGCCTACACTTTGTGCATGCGCAAAAAATGA
>CAIYUD010000145.1 GCA_903929325.1 uncultured Opitutia bacterium
CGCCTGCATCGAGATAAATAGCTGAGATTTTTTCTGGGTGAAGACGTGCCCATGCGAGGGTGTACAATCCGCCGCGTGAAATACCGCAAACGACAGGGCGTTTCGACAGGCCATATTTTGTGGTCACTTCTTGATAAAAAGCTTCCCATATTGCCATGGCCTTGGGAGATCCGAATTGATCGTGACAATCAACGAAGGCTACGTGCCAACCTGAACTGACCAAGGTGTTTTCGAAGGCAGAGAGATGGCCAGGGAATTCAGCAACCCAAAGCCATGGTTTTCCGTCGGCCGCCTTGCCGGGTGTGCGGAGTTTTGCGGCACGACCCTGAATGGTCATCCGGATTTCTTCGCCAAACGGTGCGCAGGCTACTGCCACAGGCTTTTCTTCGGCATAGCCCAAAGTGGCAATGAGACTCAAGAAGGTCAGGATGAGGCGCATAGGTGGATCGTAAGTTAAATCTTATAAAGCTTTCTGCGACTTGATTTTCTCGCCCAAGCCGTTCCTCTGTCTTTAGTTCCGCTTCGCACCCATGAATCCCCTTGATGACCTTAAGCCACGCTATGACGCCGTTGTCATTGGCTCAGGTCTTGGTGGGATGACTGCCGCTAACAATCTAGCTAAATTTGGATGGAAGGTTCTGCTCTGCGAACATCACTATCAGTTGGGTGGTCTGGCGACTTACTTTAAGCGCAAAGGTGGCCACGCTTTTGATATTTCGCTGCACGGATTCCCTCATGGGATGATTAAGTCGACGCGCCGTTATTGGACGAAAGATATCTCAGACCGCATCCATCAGTTAAAAGACGTCCGCTTCATCAATCCTGACTTTGATGTGCGCACGACTTTTGATCGTGCCGATTTTACGCGAATTCTCATCGAGCAATTCAAAGTCCCAGCAGAAACCGTGGAAGGCTTCTTTGCGCACCTCCGCGCGATGAATTATTACGACGACGACAAGCGCACCACCCGTCAGCTCTTTGACGAATTTTTCCCAGGCCGCCCCGACATCCAACGCCTCCTGCTTGAGCCTATTGCTTACGCCAACGGCTCAACCCTCGATGACCCTGCTATTACCTTTGGCATCGTATTTTCGAATTTCATGTCGAAGGGCGTCTTTATTTTCCAAGGCGGCACCGACTTACTCATTCAGCTCATGACCGCTGAGCTTAAGGCCAACGGCGTTGACGTTCGCCGCAATGTTCTCGTCGAGAAGGTCATGACGGAGCGCGACGCGGCAGGTCGACGTCGTGTCGTCGGCGCAAAACTTCGCGATACACGTTTTGGCAAAGAGGCCGATGTTGCTTGCGCCACCGTCATTTCGAATGCGAACGTCAAAGACACCGCCCTGCGTATTGTCGGCGAAGAGGCTTTCGACCCTGCTTTTCTTACCGCCGCAAAAGCTGTGCGCGTCAACAGCTCCTCGTGCCAAGTCTATATGGGCGTGCGTGAAGGCGAGAGCATCCCAGCTATCGGTGACCTGGTGTTTACTTCCGAAGCCAAGCCCTTCAGTTCGACGGAGCTGACAGACTTCCATACGACTTCGCGTACTTACTCTGTTTATTACCCTGATACGCGCCCGCAAACGAAGGTGCCGCACTACGCAGTCGTCACTTCGATTAACCAACTTTGGGACTCGTGGGCGAATTTGAATGAAGCAGATTACGCCCATCACAAAGCGCGCATCATCGAAGAATCGTTTGTCGGACTCGAAAAATTCATCCCGGATATCCGCAGTAAAGTTGATTGGGCCGAAGCAGCGACTCCGCGTACCGTGAATCGTTATGTACGTCATACCGGCGGCACGTCTTTTGGTACGAAGTTTGAAGGACTAAAAATTTCTATGGATCTGCCGACTCAGGTGGGCGGTCTTTATCATGCGGGTTCGGTCGGAATTATTATGTCAGGTTGGCTCGGCACGATTAACTACGGAGTCATTGTCTCGGCGAAGGCCGATACCTATCTGCGCGACCCGCAGGCGGGCTAAGGCGGTAGACGAAAGCTTAATGACGAAAGACTAAAGTTAGTTACAAGGGGCTGTAGGCAAGTCTCTGGTAGGCCTCCGCTTTAGCCTTTAGTCATTAGTCTCAATTTTATCAGGGTCAGTAACCTAAAGGTATCCTTGCGCTTCGTTGTTTCATCGCGGCGTGCAGGGTGATCGCATGCGCTCCTTGTGTCTTTTTTTGCCAATACTTCTTCATGCCTTGCCACTTGATACGGATGGCGATGGTTGGCCGGACGTTGAAGAGCGCGCCAAAGGCTTTGATCCGAAATCGGCCGCTTCTTGTCCACCCGCTCCACGTTACGCCGTTGTTGATCTCGGCTCGCTTTCTCTCAATGGAACGCCCGTAGCCCTTTCTTCGACGGGTCAGCGCGTCTTAACGGCGAGTGGTCGTCGCTGGTCATGGCAATCTGGGTGGGAGCAATTGGCACTCCCTTCAGACGTTGAGGCTAAGTATGACATCATTCGTTCGGATGGCGCTGTTATTGGGCGTATGGAACACTTCGATGCACTGGAGCCTTTTGGAGAGCTTTGGTTTTGGGATGC
>CAIYUD010000146.1 GCA_903929325.1 uncultured Opitutia bacterium
GTGACGTGTAACTTCTTCTCACTTCTGGTTATGGAGAAAGTCGTAGGCAAGCCAACTGGGCAAGGGCACGACTCCATGACCAACATAGAGGCACTCATGACGAAACGACTAGCGAGTCCGCCAGACCTTGGCGCGTTTGAACAACTCGCCCCATTTGTCGTCCTCATTCGCGCACACGGCTGGGAGCCGCTACGGTCAACCATTCGTTCTTACCGAACAGCCACCCTTCCCTCTCCAGATAAGACCGGAAAGCGATCGATTGGCGTTTTACAAAGCGAGTTTGTTTTACGCTATGGGCAACATGCGAAATCGAATGTCACTGCGTTTTTCTTGAGCCTCGGCTACCAAGTCAGCGATGAGACTCAAAAAGCCCTTAAAGACTATCCAACTTTTGTCTATCAGGTGCCCGCGAAATCGAAGTAAAGCAGCCTCAATACAGGCGCCTTTTTAATTTAAAGGGCTCTTTGGCGCTGTCGCTAAAGGCTTAATATCCACGCTGGCAAGGCGGCGGAAATCTAAGATTATCTTGTAACTGAACTCAATGGATAACCATACGCACCGGCTCTGTGTAAATCTATCGGACAAGCCCGGTCTGCTGGCTCGTTTTTCGAACCTGATTGCAGAAAACGGGGGCGATATTTCTTCGGCTCACCACCACGTCGAAGGCGGGAGACTCTACCTACGCTTTGTCTTTACCAGTAAAGGTAATCGCGATGAATTGCGGCGCGTTTTCTTAAATGCGGCCCAAGACACAACGGCTGACGCTCGTATTCATTTAGCCGACCCAGAGTTGCCTGCACGCGTCGTTGTACTCTGCTCACGTGAAGGCCACTGCCTCTATGATCTCTTAGCGCGCCATCTCGCTCAAGACTTTCGGTTCACAATACCCTGTGTCATTTCTAACCACGAGACCCACCGTCGCGTCGTAGAATCCCATGGTATCCCTTTTTATTATGTACCGTCTGACGATAAAGTAATCGCGATGCGTGAAATACGTCGTCTATTTAAAGAGCATCAAGGCGACTGGATGGTCTTAGCACGTTATATGCAAGTGCTCGATGCAGAGACTTGTAACGCATTCGCAGGAAAAATCATCAACATCCATCATGCATTCCTGCCGTCATTCCCAGGCGCTCGTCCTTACCATCAAGCTCATGCAAGAGGCGTGAAGCTGGTGGGAGCCACTTGTCACTTTGTTACGACCGATTTGGATGACGGCGCAATTATCGAACAAGACATTATCCGGGTTGACCACGGCGACAGCCCTGAATCGATGATGCAACGTGGTCGAGACATCGAGGTCTCCGTACTTGCGAGAGGACTCCGAGGGGTTGTCGAAGATCGAGTATTCGTTGCGGGTAAACGCACAGTCGTATTCCGATAAAGGAACCCGAACCGACCGTTGCTGTCTTTTAAGAATGGCTCTTGAACGACGCGACTTCCTGCGCCTTTTAGCCCTCTCGGGTTTCTTAGGTAGCGCCCGCTCTGCATTAAATGCTCAGTCAGTGCCGACAACGGTTTCTGACAAGGATCCGCTGCCAGATGTTTTAGCGCCTTATCTACAACTCGTTGGTAATCCCGCCACGACTTGGGTCTGCATCCCAGCACGGAAGGCACAACACGTCGCCATTGCGACAGGTAATAAAACTGAGTCGAGCGTGTCAGCGTCAACCGATGCGAAAGCTCGCCCTGTCCGCGGAACGCCTTGGACGATCTGGTTTGCGCCAGTTCCAACCGATCAAGCATACCAAATCATCGTCGATGGCGTTCCCCACGGAGGGCAACGTAAACGACGCAACCCAGCAGATGCATCGGTCGCCCGCGTCGCCTTCCTCAATGATGTCCATGATCGCACCGGCACCATCCAACTCATAGGCCGAAATTTACGCCCAGAGAATCACGACCTTGTTGTTCTACTCGGCGACATCTTCAATGACCCATCTGTCAAGGATGGCGCCGAACGAACCTTCCGCACGCTCCACACACTCGCCACCGTCACACATGCGGACGAGGTGCCCATGCTGTACCTACCTGGAAATCATGATTACCGCGGTAACTTTGCTGACCGCGTGGACGATCTCTTCCTGGCTCCGCGAATAGTTCCTGATTCTCATGACCCCAAAGGCGGTATTGGTGCACATGATCAAGGCTGGGACCTTCGCATGGGGCCTGTTGCACTCATTGCAGCGGATACAGGCGAGGACTTCGAAAAACGACCAGAGCTTTTTAATACACTGCGCGAACGACAGTCCTCAACGATTAGCAAGGCATTGACCGCAGCCGCAA
>CAIYUD010000147.1 GCA_903929325.1 uncultured Opitutia bacterium
GACCGATTTGACCGCGAACTGAGCTGGCTCGGCTTCAACGAACGCGTCTTGGGCTTAGCCAAAGAGTCAACAGTGCCACTCCTTGAGCGCGCCCGCTTCCTTTCCATTGTTAGTTCAAACCTCGACGAGTTCTTCGAAATCCGCGTCGCGGGTATCCTCCAACAAGTTGAGTCAGCCCCCACGCCCCGCAATGAGAGTCAGCTCGCCTTGGTACTCCAAAAAGCCCACGCGCTGGTAGCCGAACAATACCGCATTTGGCGGAAAGAACTTACGCCCGCATTAGCCAAAGAAGGTATCGTCTACCGTGAGCGCGGACAGCTGACCAAAGATGAACGTGAAGAATTTTCGGATCACTTTGACCGCGAGATTCTCCCAGCCCTTACCCCGCTGGCCATCGACCCCGCCCACCCCTTCCCTGTCTTAACAAATAAGAATCTCTACCTGCTCGTGCAGATTGCTGGAGAAAAAGGTGAGCCCAATCGCACAGCGGTTGTGCCGGTACCCCGCATCCTGCCGCGTGTATTGTTGCTCGGTAAACCCGGTGCCAATGTCCGGTTCACATTCTTAAGTCATATTATCAAATCATTTATCGGCCGTCTTTTCCCAGGACTCAAAGTGATGGGTGCTTGGGCGTTCCGCATCTCTCGCAATAGCGACCTTTACGTCGAAGAAGATGATGAAGGAAATCTCATCCAGGCGATTGAAGAAGAGATCCATAATTTGCGCAAAGGCGCGCCGGTTCGTTTAGAAATTTCCGGCGACGCACCCCCTGAGCTTATCAGCTGGCTGCTCAAAGCCCTCGACCTGCCCGCAGAGTGCACCTTCCGCGTGGATGGCCCGATTAACCTCATGCGCTTGGGTGGCTTGCTCGACCTCCTGCAACGTCCTGAGCTCGCCTACCCGAACCTAACACCGGCCTTGCCCGAAGCTGTCGCTGATAGCCAGCAACTGTACCGTCGAATCGCCAAAGGCGACATCCTGCTCCACCACCCTTACGAGTCGTTCATGCCGGTGGTAGATTTCCTGCGTCAAGCAGCCGTCGACCCGGATGTCGTCTCGATTAAACTCACCCTCTATCGGACAAGTGGCGACTCCCCTGTCGTCGAAGCCCTCAAAGAAGCCGCGCGCAACGGTAAGCAAGTCACTGCCCTCATCGAACTGCGTGCACGCTTCGATGAGCTGAACAACATCGCCTGGGCGCGACAGCTCGAAGAAGCCGGCGCCCATGTCGTCTATGGCTTGGTCAACTACAAGACGCACTGCAAAGCGTGTTTAGTGGTTCGCAAAGAAAAAGGTGGGCTGCGTCGCTACGCTCACCTTGGTACGGGTAATTACAATCCGCGCACGGCGAAGGTCTATACCGACTTCTCTCTATTCACTGCTGATCCCATTCTGACGGAAGAAGTTGGGCTGCTCTTCAATGTCTTAACGGGTAATCTTTCGAAACCGAAGTTCCACCACCTGCTAGTCGCGCCGTTCGACTTACAACGGAAGATGGTGGAGATGATCAATGCCGAGACAGCGGCTGCGAAAAAAGGAAAGCCTTCCGGCATTTTTGCTAAGGTAAACAGTTTAGTCGACCCACTCGTCATCGACGCACTTTACCGAGCTTCGCAAGCAGGCGTACCGATCGACTTAATCGTCCGCGGCATCTGCTGCCTCGTACCGGGCGTACCCGGGATGAGTCCGACGATTCGCGTACGCAGTGTGCTGGGACGTTTCCTCGAGCACAGCCGCATCTACCGCTTTGTGAATGGTGGCAGTCCTTTGATTTACTTAGGGAGTGCTGACTGGATGCAGCGCAACTTCCTTCGTCGCGTGGAATGCGTCTTCCCTTTGATCAACCCAGCGTGCGTCAAACGTTTTGAGACGGAGATTATCCCGCTGTACCTGAATCAAACAGGAGATGCGACCTTGCTCCAATCCGATGGCAGCCACAAAGCTGCTTCACCCGAAGGACGAAGCGCGCCATGCGTCCAAGACGCCTTTATGGGACTCGCGGAGAAGATTACGGCGAAAGAGCAAAAGCCTGCGGCCGGACTAAAATCGAAGTCGAAGTAACGCCTCCGGGCACCTTCAATCAGAAATCAAAGACATGCTCAACAGTCACATGGTCCACGTTCATTCGTCGCAGCGTTGTATGTAGTGCGGAGACGGGTGTAGCGATAGCCCACCGGCGTTGACCTGGCTGCGTTGGAATTGGCTGACTGAAGAGTGCGACCATCTCGCCTGTCGGCACCCAGTCGGCAGGACCAACGGCGCTGATGAGGATAGCAGAAC
>CAIYUD010000148.1 GCA_903929325.1 uncultured Opitutia bacterium
CGATCTGGTTTTGATAAAGTTATCCAGTCGGGTGGATTTATTAGCATCCGGGCTGGCTCTGCTCCCGAAGCCAATGCCACGCCGATTGCTAAAGATGTTTCCGATGCTGCGATGGACGCTGCGGAGTGTATCGGTTGCGGTGCTTGTGTTGCTTCATGCAAGAATGGCTCCGCGATGCTCTTTGTCGGCGCCAAGGTCACGCACTTAAATTTATTGCCCCAAGGTCAGCCTGAGCGCGATCGACGCGTTCTCGCCATGGTGCGCACGATGGATGACGTCGGGTTCGGCAACTGCACCAATCAAGGCGAGTGCCAGGCGCACTGTCCAAAGGGTATTACCTTGGACGTCATTTCTCACTTAAACCGAGACTACCTCGGCGCACGCGTTAAGGCCTTCTTCTCTTCGACAGGTAAAGCGCGGCGCGGCGGAGACTAATTTTAGTTAGAGCGTGCGCGCTAGGGCAGGGAACAGCTTGGTGAGTCCGTCTGCCATGATTTCTACGCCGACGGCCGCAAGTACTAGGCCCATGATCCGCGTCAGAACGTTGATACCGGTTTCTCCAAGGAAGCGAGCAATCCGACCAGCTCCTGCAAAAGCAGCGAAGGTCACCGCGCCACCCGCAATTCCATAGCCTGCTAAAATAAGTGTGTCCGCGAGCCCTTTGCTTTGTTGGGCGTAAATCACCATCGTGGAGATGGTCGCTGGTCCCGTTAAAAGCGGTATGGCTAGTGGGCTAACCGCAACGCTGTCGCCGACGTCAACGCGTTGAGATGCCGCCGCGACTTCACGCGGGTTACTGTCTGCTGGTTCAGCATTTAACATCTGAATGGCGTTAATCAGCAGCAGCATGCCGCCACCAACCTGAAACGATGCGATGGAGATGCCGAAGAATTCAAGAAGGCGTAAACCGGCGAGCGCGCTCAGGGCAATCACTGCAAATACAGTCAGTGAACTAACCCAAATCGTGCGACTGCGCTGAGCGGGATTAAGGTTCCGCGTGAAGTGAATAAAAAACGGGATCACCCCAATTGGGTTCAAAACCGCAAGTAAGGTGACGAGCTGTTTCAGCGGATCCATAAGCAAAACAGTGCTGTCACGATGAGACAGCGCCACTCGAAAAAGTTTAAACGAGTCGCAATAGGCCAACGCTTTCTTCGAGCCCGCCTGGGCGCGCGCGCAACAGCCATGCGGCACGGTAGCGCTCGGCCAGACGCCGCCGGGTTTCCTCCGAGGGCGGGCGTTGCCCAGCAGTAATCAGCGCCAACTTGGCGAGGTGGGTGCCGACCCCGAGCTCCTCGCGCACGCGCGCGTCACCGATTGCGCGGATGCGCTCGTCGCACGCCTCGAGCCAGCCGAGCGAGCGTACCACGTCAGGCACGGGCAACTTGAGTCCTAGCTCGGCCCGGGTGGTATCATCGCCGCAGAGCAATTCCCAGCTCAGGCTCTTGTTGCGAATCGCGACGGGGATGTGTTCGTCGAGCGCGCCCATCGCCTCGAGCGCGACCGCCACCTCTGGCGCGTCGCCGCCATCCTCGAGGAAGGGCAGCACCGCGAGCACTGGGTCGGGTGTGTCATTGGTCTCGCGACACCAGGCGAGTGCTGCGGCCTCTGCGAGTGGAATCCAGAATGTTGGCCACGGTTGGTGGTTACCATTATCTCCCCATGCAGTGATGAGTACTCCGCTGGCACTATGCTTCAGTGCCGCTGCGACTGCTTCGAGCGCATTGGCACGTGCATTAGTGAGTCGCCCGGTGAAGCTTTGCCAAGTGCTTGTACCGGGTGCGATGAGGTAGTCACGGCCGAGCTCAGCGAGTCGGCCGCATTGTGTATCAAATGGATGTCCAGCGTCGTAACCCCAAACAACCGGGAGTGCCTCGGCCGGTGCTTCGCCTGCAAGCGCAAGATCTTCGAGCAGAATATCACCCCAGAATTGCATGCGCTTCCCGCGGGCCCGCACTAACTCGTGAATACGGTTAAGGTGTTCGAGGTAGACGTGATGTTTGCCGCGTTCAGTGACGGATGCTTTGCTGGCACCCTGGCCGAGTTCCCATGGCTCATCGCCACCGATGTTAACTTGGTTGCTATGGAAGTGAGGTAAATAGGCATCCAGCAAGCCTGCGACAAATTCGAGTGACGCCTTGTCAGGCTTGAGCGTCGAAGGGTGTGGCTTGAATTGCTGAGTGAGTGGATGAATCCAACCCTCAGGGCATTCAGCGAGCTTGCGGTAAGGTTCATGTCTTAGCCAGCGCTCCAGATGTCCAAAGGTATTTAAGTTCGGTACGAGTTCTATGCCGAGTTCCGCACAACGCTTGCCGATAGCCTTAAGATCTTCAGGGGTTAATGGAGATGCTTCTCGCCAAACAATTTCATGACCGGGGAAAGCAAAGGTGTGTTCGACGTAGAGTTGAAATTGGTTGATGCGGAGCGCGCTCAAGCTTTCCACGAGAGCGAGCAACTCGGAGAGCAGGGGCACTTTCCCGCGCGAGATATCCAGCATAAATCCTCGCACAGGCAGATCTGGATAATCCGTAATTTTTAAACAGGGCAGGGCCCCTTCGGCCGCAGCGAAGAGTTGGCGTGTGACGCGTGATCCGTGAAGCAAGCCGCGTGCATCGGCTGCAAAGAGGTGCACGCCGGCTTCTGTGATTTCAAGTCGATAGCCTTCGCGATGCAGTCCTGAGTCGCGCGTAATCTTCCAAGGTCCATCGCTCTGCGTTGCCAGTGCAGCCTCGGCTGTGGCGATAGTCGTTGGTAATCGCTCAAGCCATTCGCGTCCGGCTCGTGCTGGCGGAATGGCTAATGAGCCACCGCACAACGTCTGCTCGCGGGGGCGCGGGAAGAGATTGATGGTCGGGTTGCGCATAGTCAGTGGCGTGACTCCGAGCGTGCGAGCACCCGTGAGAATGTCCACGGGGAAGCGACAGTTGCAGCGGAACTTTTCAGCATCGCTGATGTCATTTATATGCCTTTATTTATAAAGGTATCTATGCGCCGCCAATTTCTTCACTTAGCTGGCTTGTTCCTCGCTTCAATAGCTTGGGCAGTACCTGCCGGCTTTGAGATGCATGAGTTTGTTGGACCAACTCTTGAACCCGAGCTTTACCCCACAGCCATTTCCGCGGCAGCGGGTGGTGATCTCTATATTTCCTCCGATCCGAATGGCTCTCTCGATCACAACCCTGCTTTCGGCCGAATCTTAATTGCGCGTGATACCAAAGGAACCGGTAAAGCAGACCAGCTCACAGAATTTGTTAAAGTGACAACCCCGCGCGGCGGCCACGCTGTTGGCGGGGCATTCTACCTTATTCACCCGCCATACCTTTCGGTCTTTCGTGACTTAGATGGCGATGGTAAGGCAGATAAGAAGAATGAGAGAAAAGTTTTAGTAGAAGGTCTCGGTGGCGGCATTGAACACCCGCGTGGCGGCGACCATACGACCAATGGCTGTCGCATGGGTATTGACGGCTGGATTTACATCGCGGTCGGTGATTTTGGTGCAGGTATTCCCAAAGATAAAGCAGGAGCAAAGGGTACAGATGGTGGCCGGGTGACGCTTTATGGCGGCGGCGTGATGCGGGTTCGTCCGGATGGAAGTGAATTAGAAGTTTATGCAGAGATGACGCGTAATATTTGCGACATCGCTATTTCGCCTCAGCTCGATCTCTTTTCGCGCGACAATACGAATGACGGCAAGGGCTGGAATACACGCTTCCACCACTTCACGGAATTAGCGAATGCGGGTTATCCACGTTTGTATAAAAATTTCGCCAATGAAACGGCGCTTCCGTTGGCTGACTACGGCGGTGGATCTGGTACCGGTGCGCTTTACTTAAGTGAGCCAGGTTTCCCTACGGGATTTGGCCAGACGCTTTTTACATGCGATTGGACGACGGGCACTCTGCATACGCATCCATTGAAGCCATTTGAGGCTACGTTTATTGCGAGCCAGACAAATTTCCAAAGCGTTCCGCATGCGATTGATGTCGATGTCGATGGCTCTTCCAGGCTTTACCTTGCCGATTGGCGCGGCGCTACCTTTACGTATGCCGGCAAAGGTAAACGTGTAGGTTCCATTCAGCAAATCACAGCTACGGGTATTAAGCCTAATCAGTATAAAGATGTCTCGAAAGTTTCAGATGCAGCACTCGTCGCTTTGCTGGCTTCGGAAAGCGCTGTGCAGCGACTCGAAGCCTCGCGCCAAATCATTGACAGCGGAAAGAAGAATCTCGCGAAGTCGATTATTGGGCTAGCAGGTGATAATAAGGCGTCAATCGATGTGCGCGTTGCGGCTATCTTTACCTACAAGCAGCTGCTAGGACGCGAATCATCCGACGCTCTTGTGCAGCTATGTCGCGATGATGCTGTCCGCGAGTTTGCTCTTCGTGCACTTGCCGATCGCTTGACTGAGTTGCAAGGCGTGCCCTCGCAGCCGTTTGTCGCCGCCCTTAACGACCCTAATCCGCGCGTGCGCCTGCAAGCGCTCATTGGTCTCTCACGACTGAAGGTTCGTGCGGCTGCCCCTGATGTTCTAAAGATTGCAGCGAACTGGCCTACCGATGAGTCAAAACTGGAGACGGGTGCGCACTATCGTCTACCGCACACAGCTGTTAAAACTTTAGTCCAACTGAATAACGTTCCTGCACTCGCCGCAGCTTTGCGTGTGACCGCAACCCGCGAGCTTGCCCGTCGAGCCCTCCAAGAAATCTCCACTATTGAGGCCGTCGAAGCGGCAGTCGTTGCTAGCCGTGATACAGATCCAGCCACACGTTATGCTGCTTTCACGATTTTAGCTCGTCTCTATAACCGTGAGGCAGACTGGAATTATACAGACTGGTGGAACACGCGCCCTGATGACCGCGGTCCATATTTCAAACCCGTTAGTTGGGATGGCACCGAGAAGTGCCGTGCAGCCATCGAAGCATACTTCTCTGACCTCTCTGCTAGCCAGCGAGATGTAGCCCTGGGATTGATTCCCTTAAATCGCATTGAAATTGCTTCGCTGAAGTTGCCAGGCATCGACCCATTGCGCCAAGCTTTGGCGAGTCAGAAAATCAGCCCTGCGGAATTGGCCCTGCTTGAGTCCGCATCACTCCAAAGTTCCCGTTCTTGGGATGAGCGCGCAGCGTGTTACCGCGCGCTTATGCGTGCGGAAGGAGATCCTGCATTAAAAGCGCGCATTCACGTATTAGCAGGCTGGCTACAGGATACTTTGGCGCCTTCTGTTGCACAGCGTGCCATCGATGACTTTGTGAATGACGGTGCCCGCGGAACAGAGGTTAAGAAGTTGCGTGTGCTAGCCGCGAACTCCGAAGACGCCACTGCGCGCGTCATCTGGCGAGCTTTGCTTACAGTTCTAAGCAGCCCATTGGTCAAAGAGGCTCAGAAAAAAGAAGTTCGCGCTGAGGTTAATAAGAACCCAGAAGACATCGGATTCTTTTTGGCACTCGCAGATCTGCGCTTACCGGGCTTCGATGCGCAAATCGACGCAGCTCTGAAGCGTGATAGTGCCGCCTTAATGAAGGCAGCTCAAGCGGCCCGTCTTGCGGTGCAGGCCCAAAAAACTTCTTCCGGCAAGAAAGTCAGCGAGCTTTCGATTTCCGAAGTAACAACTGCTGCGCTTAAGGGCAAAGGAGATGTTCAGGTCGGAAAGCGCCTGTTCACTCAGCAAGGTTGTATTGCCTGTCACAGCGTTGATCTCACGGCGGAACAAAAAGGCCCATACCTTGGTGCGGCGGGCGCAAAGTTCACGCGCGACTATCTCATCGAGTCGGTGCTTGATCCAAATAAGGCGGTCGCACAAGGGTTCCAAACCGTTGTCTTTCAGATGAAAGACGGAACAACCCAAATGGGTTTTATTGTGGGCGAGGCCGACGGCGTCGTGAGCCTTCGTAATATTGCTGGGCAGTCGTTCAAGTTGCGTCGAGCAGATGTGAAATCAGAAAACCATCTGCCCCAGTCAATGATGCCCCCTGGGTTAGCCTCCGGGCTGACCGCAGAAGAGTTTACCTCTTTGATCGAGTATTTGGCCTCTCTCAAGGCTATCGGTGGGTAAAAGGGGCCTTTTAGGGCCTTTTTAGGCTATGCCACAAAGACTTATCATCAAATCTTGATAGGTTGATGAATCCTTGTTTCATCAAGGATACCGTCCTGTCATGACTCGACCATCTTTCTATATCTTTTCTTCCGAATCTGTCGGGGAGGGCCACCCTGATAAGGTCGCCGATAGCATTTCCGATAGCGTTCTCGATGCCTGCCTTGCCCAAGACCGACTCGCTCGGGTTGCTTGCGAAACGTTAGTGAAGAGCGACCACGTTGTCGTCGCTGGTGAAATCACCACGCACGCACGGCTGAATTTCGAAGAGATTGTTCGCGGCGCTATCCGTGAAATTGGCTACGTGAACGACGACGATGTTTTTCATGCTGATAAGGTCTTTATCACGAATTTAATTACCAAGCAGTCTGCCGATATCGCTCAAGGTGTTGATGTGCGCAAAGCCGAAGGCAAGAAGCACGCCAAGATGGGTGCTGGCGACCAAGGTATCATGTTCGGGTACGCATCCAAAGAAACGCCCGAACTGATGCCAGCTCCCGTGATGTTTGCGCATCGCCTAAATCGCCAACTCGCGAAGTTGCGTAAATCAGGTGCACGTGGCACCGAGTGGATTCGACCTGATTGCAAGTCGCAGGTGGCAGTCCGCTATGAGAATAATCTTCCGGTCGAAATAACGAACGTCGTTATCTCAACGCAGCATACGGCGGATGTCACCCATCGGCAGATTGAGAAGTTCTGTATCGATCAAGTCATTCGCCAAGTTTTACCCGCCAGCATGCTTGCCCGCGGTGCTGAATTTTTAATCAACCCGACAGGACGCTTCGTCGTCGGCGGACCCCAAGGGGATTGCGGTCTGACAGGCAGAAAGATCATTGTCGATTCCTACGGCGGCATGGGTCGCCACGGTGGTGGTGCTTTCTCGGGTAAAGACCCGACGAAGGTAGATCGTTCAGCAGCTTACATGGCTCGCTGGGTCGCCAAGCACATTGTGGCATCAGGCGTTGCGAGTAAGGTGGAGTTACAAGTCGCTTATGCGATCGGCCATCCTGAGCCCACGAGCCTTCGGGTAGACACTTTCGGAACAGGATTAGTTTCGGATGAGCGTATTCAGGCTGCGGTACGTAAAATATTCCGGTTCAACCCTTCCGAAATTATCGACCAACTCGATTTACGTCGGCCGATTTATCGGGCGAGCACCCACTACGGGCATTTCGGAAAGAAGGGGTTGCCTTGGGAAACAACCAGCCGCCTAACCGCCTTTAAGAAGGCTCTTAAAATTTAATACCAAACCATGAAAACTTCTTCAAAAAACCAAGACTTCAAAGTTGCTGATCTCAGCTTAGCTGAGTGGGGCCGTAAGGAGCTACAAGTCGCTGAGCATGAAATGCCAGGGCTAATGGCGCTGCGTGCTAAATATGGAAAACTTAAGCCACTCAAGGGCGTGCGTATTGCAGGTTCATTACACATGACCATCCAAACGGCTGTGCTTATTGAGACGCTGGCCGATTTGGGCGCAGATGTGCGCTGGGCTTCCTGTAATATTTTCTCAACACAAGACCATGCTGCGGCTGCTATTGCGAAAGCGGGCATCCCTGTCTTCGCCTGGAAAGGCGAGACACTCGAGGAGTATTGGGAGTGTACGATGCGTGCATTAACTTGGCCGAATGGCGATGGCCCTGAGTTGATTGTTGATGACGGTGGCGACGCGACACTTCTTATCCATAAAGGCTATGAACTCGAGAACGGCTCAAAGTGGGTCACCACCAAGTCGGAGTCAGAAGAAGAACAGATCATCAAAAACTTGCTGAAGAAGGTCGCCAAGGATCGTCCCGGTCATTGGCACAAGGTTGTTAAGAGCTGGAAGGGTGTCTCCGAGGAAACTACTACCGGCGTAAAACGCCTTTACCGCATGCTGGAAGAGAAGTCCTTATTGGTGCCTTCAGTGAATGTGAATGATACCGCTACAAAATCGAAATTTGATAACCTTTACGGTTGTCGTGAATCGCTCGTCGATGGCATCAAACGAGCAACCGATGTGATGATTGCCGGTAAGGTTGCCTTGGTTATTGGCTACGGCGATGTGGGCAAAGGCTCTGCGCAGTCATTGAAAGGTTTGGGTGCCACGGTGCAGGTTGCTGAGGTAGATCCAATCTGCGCGTTGCAAGCGATGATGGAAGGCTTCCGTGTCGTTACCGTTGAAGACACACTGGGCACGACCGATATCTATGTGACTGCCACTGGTAATCGTGACATCATCACGCTCGAGCATCTTTTAAAAATGAAGGATCAGGCGATTGTTTGTAATATCGGCCACTTCGATAACGAAATTCAAGTTGTCCGTTTGAATGCGGCAAAAGATGTAAAGAAGGACACAATTAAGCCGCAGGTTGATCGCTATACCATGAAAGATGGTCGCCAACTTTACATGTTAGCAGAAGGCCGATTGGTAAACCTCGGTTGTGCGACAGGCCACCCCAGTTATGTGATGTCGACTTCCTTTACCAACCAGGTGCTCGCACAATTGCATCTTTGGGAGACACGTAAGACGGCAAAGCCAAGCGTCGTCCTCTTGCCTAAGCATCTCGACGAAGAGGTTGCGCGCCTTCACCTCGGAAAGCTCGGTGCTAAATTAACCAAGCTTAGCAAGGGACAGGCCGACTACATTGGCGTTAAGGTCGAAGGTCCCTACAAGCCTGACAATTATAGGTACTAAGCAGGTGCGCAGACGCCACGCCGGCAGGAAGTGGCAAGGAGCAAGCGGGAAGAACCTTCCGTTTGACCTTTGCTGCCTGCCATCGTTCAGCCTTGTTGGACTGAAGC
>CAIYUD010000149.1 GCA_903929325.1 uncultured Opitutia bacterium
CAGCGACAACCTCATCAACCAGCGGCCAAGGCCCTGGAAGTTCGATGACACTATCCCACACCCCGGTACCTTCGGAAATGCTTCGTGTCGTGTGCCAGAAATCTGCGCCGACCTTCGGCCCGTGCCCGATCTCTGGCAGTCGCTACGCCTTCTCGTCGACGACCACCATGGCGTCCGTTGGGTCGTTGATGTCGCCGAACACGGACGTTCTGCGACGTTGCGTAAGACCGACGAAAATCTGCGCTTTCAACTTAGCGTCGACGTCACCCGCGAGGACACATCCTACGCCACACTTGTTCGTCATCCCGTCGACGACCCCGCTCTGGCCGACTGTATCGAGGATTTCATTCTAAGCAGGCCCTTCCACCAGTCAGGAAAAGTCAATATCCCCCTACGAGTCGGCTGCGGTCATGACATCGATCCCTACGACCCCTTAGCATTTCACAACTTCGAACTCTCCGTCCTCGTCCGTTGGAATCCACCGCCTGGCCGCGCCGAGGAGCACCGCATCGCCCAGTTCTTCCTCTGGAATGTCGACGTCCTTCTTTGGATTCGCAATCAGGCCACCTTCAATCTCCGCAACCGATGAGCGACCGCACTCACAATCGTTTTTATCTTAATTGGGAGAGTACTTGGTGGGGTCCGCACGAGGCCTCTGCCACCGAGTTTATATGTCACCCTCACGTCACACCCATCAATGCTTGGAACCGCCACGCACACAACCCTCAACGCTGGGCTGGCATCGTCCCGCCGCACGTTCCTCTCTTCGAGGCCGTGCGCCGAGGTATCGCCGAAATTTTCGATGAGCGCTGGATCGTCGAGCAGGTCGGCGATGCCATCGTCGTCCGACGCACCGACTTACCTTGGTGGCAGTACCGCATCCAAAAGGTGTCCGGTATCGTTCGTACTGACGGCGCCATCAACGCGCCGTTTCGCATCCATGCCGCCGGCAGCTCGAGCGCCCCGATATTCTCCGCGCTGCGCATCGAGCACCCCATCGGCATGCTCGATCACCTTATTGCTCGCGATACGCTCCGCACCGTCACCGGGAAAGACAAGTACGACTATAATAATGGATTCTATTCGTTCTGGGTGCCCGAGACTTCCAAACCGCACAACCTCTACGTCGATATCAATGAACGTAGCCATTTATGGCTGCCGCAGCACCTGGAGCCCACGCTCGCAGAGAAACGACGCGCCGAGCTTATCGCCCGCAAGCCCTGGGATTCCAAACGCGCCTTCCCTGAGGGCGAGGCTCATCGCCTGGCGATGCGTGCAGTCTGGGCGATCTGGGTTCTAGTCGACATCGCTGAACGCCATCCTCGTGCGTCTAAGCTCACGCTTCCGCCCGCAACACCCCGCATTCGCCGCCGCCCAAAACTCTGAAATGGAATAGGGGAGGGTGGGAGTTACTAGCGGTACTAGCGGTACTAGCGGTATTAATACACGACTCGCCTCCGGCTCGATGATACGCTACGCTGAAGATCGGTGACCTTGGTCACCTTGACGACTCGCCCTAAGGGCTCGACGAAAGTTAGCACAATCTCGTCAGCGCCAGCGTACCGTCAGACCGAAGGTCGTGCCGTCAGGCCGTAGGCCGTACCGTCAGCGCAGCGTACCGTATTCTCTCTTAACTTCTTAATTCTTAATTCGTCTCTGCCTCCCCTTTAATCCTTCAGCTTTAGCCCTTAGTCTCTGCTTAAGCCCTCCCGCTTGCCCCTTCCTGCTTCCTGCTCCGCATAGCGGCCTCCCTTTATTTAATTTCTTCCACAACAACTGTCTGCGTAAGTGGCAGCGAATCGCCTGCTTTGCCAATGGTCCGAACGCGTACCGTATAAGTGCCTGCGGGAAGATTTTGGAGCGTGATGAATTCCGCGCCTTTTTTCGCAACAATTCGGGTCCAGGATATTGTCGAACTCCGGTATTCAACCGCAAAGCGATTGTCTTTCGAATCGCCTGCTTTGTATTTCAGCGCCCAGTAAACTTTAACTGTCTGACCTCCCGCTTTGGGTTTGGATTTCTTTATAACGAGAGAATCCGGAGACTTCGGGAATTTAGCTATCCACTTTTGATGTTCTATTAAGCGACTTCTGACAAAATTTTTAACATCATCCACTCCCCAGGACTCACCAACGACGCTTTGATAGATTTCATCTACCCGACTCTCAAGTTCGAGATCATTCCAATTTCCAGCTAGTTCTTGGAGGGCATCGGTGTACATCGCCCGACCAATCGGGTCTCGCATACAATTATTAAAAATAAAGTGGTCACCGGATTCGTCGAATCGGTTAGCCCATGTAAAAGTTTGATCGGTGCCCCAAGGCATCATACTAAAGCGGCCGTTGGCATCCGCGTGTAAGTAGTAGTTGTTGGTGATGACTTGCGAATAGCCATCCCAGTGCCCGGTAAACCATTCACAGGCCCACATGCGCGTCATCTGCTCGATATTCGCAATCGGTTCCATCCGTGCATACCAGCCTGGCGAGGTGTCGCGTGCGGTATTGAGTAGTGTTTGTAGGTCGTCACGGTTCGCCTCACTGCCTTCATCGACTTCGTAATGTCCGCTAAAGGCATCACCGACGTCACCCCACCAGCCACCATACGAGCCTTCGTAAAGGTGAGCTGTCGTCGGGAACCAGCGCGGCAAGGAAACACTGTCGGGGGTCTCCAGGTTTAGATAGATCCCGAAATAGACACCATTGATGGTGACGCGGGCGTAGCCAGTACGCGGTGCAGCCACGCCCATTGAGCGAAAGACTTCGTACGAAAGGGCCTCATGTACCATCGTGCCATCTTGCACCATATTGTTTAAGGTAAATTTCTTCAGGCCATCTGGTCGTTTGCCGGAGGGGAATTTAAGCTTTAGGCCGGCTTTCTGGCCGTCCGGGAGTGAACGAAAGGATCCGTACATCCCTTTCACTTTTAAGGTGATCCCCCATGGGCCATACGATTTCACAACATTACCATCAACGGAGTATGTCATGGAGAATGTTGCCGGAACGTACGGCCGTTCGGCATCCATATTGGGTGAAATTTGATTCATCGATGACTCGGGGATGGTGAGGTTGACATCAACCACTACCAGCGGGTCGAACATCCATGCGGCCTCATCTGCCGCCTTCGCGGTCGGCACGACCAGGGTGATGACTGAAAGCAATGCCAACGCGAGTTTTCCAAGGTCTCTCATGTCGCCGTTTTTAATTTCGGACTGAGCCATAGCAAGTGCAGTGTTATGGGTGGAATGAGGGGTAACGGCGCTGAACAGCTAAATACATTAAGATACAGACGGCGGTCCTTCGGACCTACGACGGCACTTCGCTGCGCTTCGTTATGACAGCGGCTTCGCCTACGACGGCAGGCCTTTGGCCTTATGACTATGTAAGAC
>CAIYUD010000150.1 GCA_903929325.1 uncultured Opitutia bacterium
TCTCGTGGCACGACATCCGAACGTCAACCCGCGATGTACTTCCGTCTTGGCGGCGGCACGGTCAAAGGCATTTCGAAACCAGGCTGGATTGTCTGGTCACGCGTCTTCGTTGAAGACGGTAAATTGAAGTACGACACTGGCATTGGAGAAGTTGTCACCCTGCCGAAAGAAGAGACTGAAGATCGCTGGCAGCAAACAACCTCACAATGGCCTATCATGCATGTGGTTCTCCAAGGAGTGGATCGAGACCAGATGATGGCACGACATAAGTCCAATCACATCCAAGTCGTTTATACGCCGAGCAAGGCGGCGGCGGTTCAAGGCTTGGCTGCTAAGGCCGCGGCCTTCCGCGAGCTCGGTCTCGAAGTCGCTGTTTGCGGCACCGTCTAATTTTATGTCCAACCGACCCCAAGTTATCACTGAGTTACTTCGTCTTTCGCACGAAGTCGGGAGAGATGATCGTCGCATGGCGATTCTCGGTGAGGGTAATACCTCGATGCGTCTATCGGACCAGACTTTCCTAGTGAAAGCTTCTGGATCCAATCTTGGTTCACTCACCGAGGCAGGTTTAGCCGAATGTCGTTTCGATAAATTACTACCGATGCTTGATCGCACGGATTTGACGGATGCCCAAGTCGACCAGGCACTGCTCGATGCTCGGGTGAACGAAGCCGACAAGAAGCCTTCGGTTGAAGCGCTCTTCCATGCCTGGCTTCTGAGTTTGCCGGGTGTGAATACCGTTGGACATTGCCATGCCCTCGCGGTGAACCGAATTCTCTGTTCAGATCGTGCCGAAGAGTTTGCCCGTCGCCGCACCTTCCCCGATGAAGTCGTCTGCTGCGGTAATGAGTCTGTATTCGTCCCCTACTGCGACCCAGGTCTCGTACTCGCACAAGCCGTTCGACGCGAAACAATCGCATTTGTGAAGCGTACGGGTCGTCCGCCACGCGTCATTCTTTTGAAGAGCCATGGTATCATCGCCGTGGGATCGAATCCGAATGCCGTTATGGCCTCGTTACTCATGGCCGAAAAAGCTGCAGAAATCTTCTACGGTGCAGCCTTATTGGGCGGTCCGAATTTCATGACCACCGAGCAAGTCGAGCGCATTGCTGGCCGGCCTGACGAGCACTACCGTCAGAAAATGCTTAATCTCTGATTCAACGAATGTATCTGATCTCTGTAGACCTTGGTGCTGAATCTGGACGCGTGATTCTAGGTAAACTGCGTGCCGGTAAGCTGACGATGGAAGTTGTCCATCGCTTCCCAACAGGGTCGACAGAAATGAATGGTACGTTGCGTTGGAACGTCGTCGGGTTTCATGGCGAAATTCTTCATGGATTACGTCTCATCGCTGCCCGAAAAATAAAGGTCGTCGGCATTAGCTGCGATTCTTGGGGCGTTGATTATGTTTTAAGCCGAGACGATGAACCCCTCATCTCGCAGCCTTTCCAGTACCGCGACCCGCGGACCACTAAGACCTTTCCCGCAACCCTGCGTAAGCTTAGCGCTAAAGCCATTTTTGCGGAAACGGGTGTAATGTTTATGGGCATCAACACGCTTTACCAGCTTGTGGATGATACACAGTCTCGCCCCGAGTTACTTAAAGTAGCGCACCGCTTTCTAAATATCGGCGATTACTTTAACTGGCTCCTGTCGGGTGTCCCTCGCGCAGAAGTCTCGATTGCGAGCACCACACAACTTTGGAATCCACGAAAGAAAGCTTGGTCGGCTAAGCTTATCAGCGAACTCAAGCTCCCACGTCAGATCTTCCCGCCGGTTGTCGCTTCGGGCACTAAGCTTGGAAATCTAAAGGGTGTTGAAGCTCTTGAAGGTACCAAAGTGATTGCCTCTTGCTCTCACGATACAGGTTGTGCGGTTGCAGCTGTGCCTGCTGCGTCAGGTAACCAATGGGCTTACCTTTCATCGGGGACATGGTCATTGCTCGGCGTGGAGCTTCCGAAGCCACTGATTAATGATGAAGTTCTGAAGGCAAATTTGACCAACGAAGCCGGCTTCGGTGGCACGACGCGCTTCCTCAAGGTATTGGTTGGTTTATGGATCTTACAGGAATGTCGCCGTGAATGGGAGTTAACCAAAGGCCCCACAGATTACAGCGTTATCGCCAAGCTAGCTGAGAAAGCCCCCGCACTGCGTTCGTTAATCCGTCCGGACGATTCCCGGTTTGCAGCTCCAGGTGATATGGTTCGAAAAGTTCAAAACTTCTGTCGCGAGACCCATCAGCCTGTACCTTCGACCCCGGGCGCAATCGCGCGTTGTATTTTGGAGTCACTCGCCCTGCTTTATGGCGAAGAACTTAACACCATTGAGGCACTGACTGGTCGAACGATTAAAACACTCCACGTGGTGGGTGGTGGAGCCAAGAACGCTTTACTCAACCAAGCTACCGCTGATGCTCTTCGTCGCACAGTAGTGGCTGGACCGACAGAAGCCACTGCGGCAGGCAATTTACTCATCCAAGCGCATGCTTTGGGTAAGGTGAAAGTATTTGTCGATCCCGATTCGCTGGAA
>CAIYUD010000151.1 GCA_903929325.1 uncultured Opitutia bacterium
ACCCTTGGCTATCTCTGAATTAAAGACCGCCAGCTACTGATTACCCAAAACCGTAAGAACGTTTACCATCAGTCTCTCCTTTAGTCCTTAGCCTTTAACGCTTAACCTAACCCTTCAAACCACCATGTCGCTCAAAGTTAAACCTGCATCCGCCTGCGCCTATGACGTCCTTGCTCTCGGGGAAGTGATGTTGCGACTCGATCCTGGTGAAGGACGAATCCGCACTGCTCGTGGATTCACCGCATGGGAAGGCGGCGGCGAATACAACGTTGCTCGCGGTCTTCGCAAATGCTTTGGCCAGCGTGCCGCTGTTTGCACCGCATTCGTGGACAACGAAGTTGGCCATCTCATCGAAGATTTAATCCTGCAAGGTGGCGTTGCCACCGACTTTGTAAAATGGCGCGAAGACGACGGTATTGGACGTACCATTCGCAATGGTCTGAATTTCACCGAAAGGGGTTTTGGTATTCGCGGAGCCGTCGGCGTACCTGATCGTGGCAACAGTGCTGCCAGCCAACTTAAGCCCGGTGACTTCGACTGGGATCATATCTTCGGTAAACTTGGGGTGCGCTGGTTCCATACCGGTGGCATCTTTGCAGCACTTTCGGAAAGCACGGCCGCACTCACACTTGAAGCGGTTAAAGCCGCCCAAAAGCATGGCACCGTCGTCTCATACGATCTCAACTACCGACCATCGCTCTGGAAGTCGATCGGTGGACTTAAGAAAGCCCAAGAGGTTAATCGTGCGATCGCCAAGCACGTCGACGTCATGATTGGTAACGAGGAGGACTACACCGCATCACTCGGATTCGACGTCAAAGGCGCCGACCACAATCTATCGCAAATCGAAACCGAAGCCTTCAAAGCGATGATCCAGACGGCGGTAAAAGATTACCCTAATTTCAAAGTCGCTGCCACCACCCTGCGTCGCGTTATCAGCGCAACCAAGAATGACTGGAGCGCCATCTGCTGGCATGATGGTAACTTCCACGCATCACGCCTTTACCCTGAACTTGAAATTCTCGACCGGGTTGGCGGCGGCGACAGTTTCGCCTCGGGCCTAGCTTTCGGTTTCCTTGAATTTAACGATGCCCAAAAAGCTGTCGAATACGGTGCCGCCCATGGCGCACTGGCTTCGACGACACCCGGCGACACGTCCATGGCCACTCGCAAGGAAGTAGAAAATCAAATTGCTGGCGGTAGCGCCCGCGTCGTCCGCTAACACCCTTGAGCATGAAACCCGCCGAACTTTTCTCCCTAAAGGGCAACACCGCTGTAATCATTGGCGGCACGGGCGAGCTTTGTGGTGCGATCGCTGAAGGCTTTGCCGCAGCAGGTGCACACGTTGTCCTCGTCGGACGCGATGCCACAAAAGCCGAAGCACGCCTGTCAAAAATTAAAGCGAGCGGTGGTTCAGGCGAATTCGCTGTCTGTGAAGCTACCGACAAGTCTGCGCTCATCGCACTCCGCGATAAATTACTAGCACGCGGTCCAATTGATATCTTGATCAATGGCGCAGGGACAAACTCCCCGACCCCATTCCTCGAGATTGCCGAGTCCGAGATCGACCGCATCCTCAATGTAAACGTGAAGTC
>CAIYUD010000152.1 GCA_903929325.1 uncultured Opitutia bacterium
CGCTAAATCATCGCGCTCAGTCACCGGATTTCCAAATGAACGCGATGAAAGGATCGACTTACGTGGCGATGACTCTTCGACAATTCCGTGACAGGGTACGCCACGCACTTCGAGCGCCAATCGCTCCCCGACAACTCCTGCGAAACTGCGGATACGCTCGGGTTCAATTTCGGCGAGATCCGCAACCGTCACGACACCATAAGCGCGTAAACGCGAGGCGGTGCCTTTACCGACACCCCAAAGACTGTCCACCGGTATACCACGCAAGAGCTCGAGTCGCTTCGCTCCGTCGGTTGGCATCAAATAGACACCGCTCGTCTTCGGGTCTTTCTTGGAAAGCTCGTTGGCTAGTTTACAGAGTACCTGAGTTGGCGCTAAACCAATCGAGACCGTGATACCCGTGCGGGCGAGGACGTCATTGCGAATGGAATGTCCAAGTACGAATGCCTGCTCATCCGATAAATCTGGGAAGCCCATAAAGGCTTCATCGATCGAGTAGACTTCGATGTCACGGGCATGCTCAGCCAGCGTCTCCATCACGCGATTCGAAAAATCTCCGTAGACTTCAAAATTAGAAGAGGCGACATGCACTCCGTGCGTTTCGCACAATCGCCGCACTTGAAAGAAGGGAGCTCCCATCGGTATACCCAATGCTTTTGCTTCGGCGGAACGTGCAATCACACAGCCATCATTGTTGGAGAGCACAACGATGGGCACACCTTGCAGCGCCGGATTTAAGGCACGTTCGCACGAGGCGAAGAAGTTGTTACAGTCAGCAAGGGCGCGGAGCACAGGTAGTCTTAGGTGAACGAGTGTTCACCTATCACGTTTTCTATCAACAAAAAAAGCCCACCTCTTGGTGAGCCCAGGGAAAGACTTTAAGAAATCTTAGGATGCTGTCAGCGCGGTGACTTCAGCACGGGCCTTTTCAGCGAGTGCTGTCGAAAGGTAGCGCTCTGAAGGACTGCAAGCGATCGTAACAATACGCTTACCCGCATACTCAGGCTTCTTAGCAAGCTGGAGTGCAGCCCAAATATTCGCGCCGGACGAAATGCCGACGGCGAGTCCTTCGCGGACGGAGACCTCTTGAGCCATCGCAAAAGCATCCTCATTGGTAACTTGGATGATTTCATCGATAAGCGTCGTGTCGCAATTCTTCGGAATAAAACCTGCACCAATTCCTTGGATCTTGTGAGGGCCAGGAGCACCACCTGAAAGTACAGGACTCGCAGCCGGCTCAACGGCAACTGTGTGTAGCTTGCGACGACCCTTAATCACTGAGCTAACGCCTGTAATGGTACCGCCCGTACCTACACCAGAGACAAATACGTCTAACTTGCCGTCGGTATCTTTCCAAATTTCTTCAGCCGTTGTTTTGCGATGAACTTCAGGGTTCGCAGGATTATCAAACTGCATCGGCATAAACGCACGATCGCCGAATTCATCACGAAGCTGCGTAGCACGTTCAATCGCGCCGCGCATACCTTTAGCACCAGGTGTCAGCACAATCTCAGCACCGAGAAGACGTAAGAGTACGCGACGCTCAATCGACATCGTCTCTGGCATCGTCAATACACAGCGGTATCCGCGGGAAGCTGCAATGAATGCTAAAGCGATGCCCGTGTTGCCTGAAGTCGGCTCAACAATTGTACCGCCAGGCTTGAGACGACCATCCAACTCGGCCGCTTGAACCATGGCCCAACCAATACGATCCTTAACACTCGAGAGCGGATTAAAGAATTCCAGCTTTACCAAAACTTCAGCTCCGAGACCTTCGGTAACTTTATTGAGGCGCACCAAAGGCGTGCGACCAATGGTATCAATGACTGTGTTGTAGATGGGCATGGCTTAATCTTAGATAGATTACCAATGATTATCTGAATGAAGGAATCACGCAAATAAAAAAGCCCGGTTGAACGGGCTCAATAAGCTCTATGACAGGCTTATTTCCGACGACGAGGCGGTGCGGATGTAGGTCGTGGAGCTGAATCGCGAAGTCGGAAAGTAATCATGGCAGTCGTGAGGTCTGCGGTATTCATCTCAACCTTCACCCGATCGCCTGGGTTAATACGAATATAGTTCTTACGAAGTTTACCCGAGATACGTCCAAGAACGACGTGCTTATTCTGCAGTTCGATGCGGAACATCGTTCCGGGTAAGACTTGGAGGATTTTGCCCTCGAGTTCGAGAATTTCGCCGTCGGCCATGTGTACCTTTAAAAACGTCTAGGTAAGGATTAATGTCAAGGTTTCGCTAGGTCTTGGTCGCTTGCGTTTGACTCCCCCACCCCGACCCGTCCTACCTTATTACCTATGTCCTGGGCACCGTGTCCATTTGAGAAACTGCGCCCTTCGCAACTTAACCGCGATGACGCATTTTATATGTCGCTCGCCTTCAATCTCGCGATTGATGCCTGGCATGCCAACGAAGTTCCCATCGGTGCTATTATTGTCTGTGGCGGAGAAGTCATCGGTGCAGCGCACAACGAAATCAAACGTACGGGCGATCCCACGGCACACGCTGAGGTACTCGCAATCACGCAAGCTGCGTCAAAAATTGGCGACTGGCGGCTGAACGCTTGCGAACTGTATGTAACGAAAGAGCCCTGCCCGATGTGCGCGGGGGCAAGTATCATGAGCCGCATTGGCCGGGTTGTTTGGGGCTGTCATGATCCTAAGATGGGTTGCCTAGGTGGCGCCTACCCTCTTCACGACCTCAAAGGACTCGTCCACCGAGTTACTGTGCAAGGGGGCGTCCTCGAGCAGCCTTGCCGAGAAATCGTCCAAGCATATTTTAGCCTGAAGCGGGAGGATAATGCTGCAGGCGGCTTGACTCCTTCCGACGACACCGTGACCTAACATCTGTGAGACGACGCGACTTTATTCGAACAACATCGCTCGGTATCGCCGCAACAAACGTCATCCCATCCCTCTACGCCCAAACTTCATCCACACACACCATGTCCTACACCCTCGACAAACTCCCCTACGCCGCCAACGCACTCGAACCCCATATCGATGCGCAGACGATGGAAATCCACCATGGCAAGCACCACAATGCGTATGTCACCAATCTCAATGCAGCCCTTGCCAAAGAAAGTGGTTTCAGCGCTCCCGCTTCCGTGGATGCGCTCATTGCCGATCTCTCCAAGGTACCCGAGTCGATTCGTACCGCCGTTCGGAATAACGCCGGCGGACATGCCAATCACACTTTCTTCTGGAATCTGCTCTCACCCAACGGTGGTGGCGCTCCCGTCGGTGCATTGGGTCAAGCCATTGAAAAAAGCTTTGGCGGTCTCGATGGCGAAAAAGGTTTAAAGGCTCTCTTTAAGACTGCAGCAACCACCCGATTTGGTTCCGGTTGGGCATGGCTGATTGTTAAAAGCGACAAGACCCTCGCCGTCACTTCCACCCCTAACCAAGACAGCCCTTTGATGAAAGGCGTTGCGGATGTAAACGGAACACCTGTCCTGGCCCTCGACGTTTGGGAGCATGCGTACTACTTGAAGTACCAAAACCGTCGTCCAGATTACGTCGATGCTTTCTGGAACCTCGTTGACTGGAAAAAAGCGGATGGTCTTTACACTGCCGCAATTGGTTAAGCCATAAGGGCATTCCTTTGAGGGGTGATACGTTTTGCGTATCACCCCTCTTTATTTTCGTCCGCTTGCCTTCAATCCAGATAGTCCCCACACTGACGCCGTGCTTTCTCGTGTACCATTCGTCTGCCTAGCCTTCATCGGCACGGCTACGTTTGCCCAGAACGCTCCCGACAAATCCGCGGTTAAAGTAACTGGCTATCGCGTTTCGGCAGAAGGCGGCGAAGAAGGTACGATTACCTATCGCTACGATGAGAATGGTAAACCTATCGATGGGACTCCTCGTCCAACCGTAGATGGCAAAACACTTCCAGTCCCCGACCGCACCCGCACATCTTCTGAATCAAAGCTCAACGGCACACCCGATAAGCCAACAGGTAATCAACCACTCCAATCATCGGATGGTCGTCCGCTTTCATTTCAACTAACCGGAAAAAGCGGCTTAAAAACTGTCGACCCAACAGTGGATGCTGACTCCGCGCTTCGCGCACTTACCAAATCGAACGACATACTCGATAAAAACTACCAAGCGCCTAAAGTAGATATTTTACGCGACTCACGTTTCTCCACCGAAGGTAATGCTGTCAGCATTGATCGCTGGCAGGGAAAATTCAGTACGATGGGCGGGCGCATTGCCGGCATTGAACTCGTTGACTCGTTGGACGCTACCATACGTCCCAAAAATTTGATTGAGATTAAGTCTGTGGATATGAACACCGCTGATTGGTCAGGGCGGATTGCACAGCCTAATCACTGGGATGACACCATGGGCGGGGAAGCCGAAATTTCGGCACAACGCGTTGCACCCAACTCGCTAGCGGCAACAGTTGCAGAACGTAACACGACCGCGCGAAGCCCGCGAAGTTACGAACAACTTTCCATGCAGGATTTAAATCGGTACCAATTCCGTCGAGCACGGTCGACCGACCCAGGAATTCCCGTTGGCCGTCCTGGATCGGATAGTATCCAGAACAAGTAATTAGGGCGTACCTGAAGGCCAAGTTTGGCTATACAGGCTCTGTTGATTCGAGCATTTAAGCCTTTTCAGGCCAACTGTACCCTGTCCCTGAATCTTTTCCCTCGCCCACATCGCTTGGGATGTTTTGGTTTAATCCCCCCGGATGAGCGAACCCGCACCCAAGCCTACGACGAACGGTATCAGCGACCTTGAAATTAAGGACGCTGCCCTGATTTTTGAGAGCGTTTGGAGCTCGCTTGAGCGTGAAAGGGGTCGCGAGAACATGTCTTTCCCCCGCGAAATCCTCTGGCTCAACGGCGCACCAGGTGCCGGTAAAGGAACGAACACGGATTTTATTCTTAAATACCGCGATTACTCCAGCGACCCCATCGTCGTCAGCGACCTACTACTCAGCCCTCAGGCTCGCAAGCGAATGGATGCTGGCATGCTCGTTGGCGATCGTGAAGTTGTTGATTTGCTCTTCCGAGAATTACTTGAAGCTAAATATCAGATTGGTGCAGTGGTCGATGGATTCCCCCGTTCGATGGTCCAGGTGGAATGCTTAAAGTTACTCTTTAATCGCCTAAACGATTTACGCGTCGAATACCGTAATACCGCACACGCAGAACGTTTCCCGAAATCGCATTTCCATATCCTCGTACTGTTTGTTGACGAAAATGAATCCGTACGGCGTCAACTCAAGCGAGGTCAAGAAGCGGTCGAACACAATAAACGCGTCGAACTAGAAGGCGGAACCAAAGTCGAAGTACGCAAAACTGACCTCGAGGCACAAGCTGCCCGTAACCGCTATCAAGTCTTCAAAGAGCGCACCTACGAACCCCTCCAGACGCTGCGGGATATTTTCCATTATCACCTCATTAATGCCCAGGGATCGGTGGCAGAAGTGCAGGCACGCATCATCAAGGAATTGCAGTACCAGAGTACGCTCGAACTTTCAGAAGAAACCCACGACAGTATCGCCAGTATCCCGCTCGCTAGCCAAATCGTCCAACACGCACGCCAAGACCTAGTACGTCGATTAGATGACTATGCAGAACGCAATCCAGCGCTCTTCCGTCGTGTCGTGGATATGATTCAAGAAAAGTTCTTGCCGATTATCCGAGCCCATGCGATTTCCGGACAAGCAC
>CAIYUD010000153.1 GCA_903929325.1 uncultured Opitutia bacterium
AGCAATTACGGCAAGTGGCCGAAGTCACCGATTCCCTACGTCGTGAAACAGCCGATCGCGGTCGCGATATTCGCAGTACAGGTGATTTGGCCCCTGCCTTTCTCCTTTGGGATCAATCCGCTAAACTCGTTTCGTCTTCCAGCTTACGTGGCAAACCCTACCTACTGAATTTTATCTTTACCCGCTGTCGCTCAGCCCAGATGTGCCCAGCGGCCACCGCCTCAATGGCCAGCCTTTCCAAGGCTCTGCATGATGCCGGGCTCGCGGAAAAAGTTCAGTTGATCAGTATTACCTTTGACCCCGCTTATGATTCCCCGGGTGTGCTCCGTGCTTATGCCGAGGGCCGCTCCACGGATTTAGTGAATCACCGTTTACTCACCGGCGATAAACAACAAATCCGTGATTTAATGACCCAGTTTGGCATCACGACCATACAGGCCGATGGCACCATCGTTCATAATGCAGCAACCTTGCTCATGAATGCCGAAGGTCGTATCCAGTTACGTCTCGAAGGTCCGCGTTTTAACAGCGAAGACCTGATGCCCATCCTGCGCAAAGAACTTCAAACGAAATGAGCCCTCGTCGCCACATCGCTTGGCTGACGGTTGGGGCTGTCGTGCTCTATTTCCTCTTAAGGTCTTTGCCAGATACCCAGTGCACCTTTTTACATAACGACCATCAACCCGTTATGGTCGGTGGTGTCGAGTTTTGCGGCGAAAATGAAGAAGCAAATTTCTACGATCCTACGGAACTTAAATTCCCTTTCAAATTACTCGTCGAACCCCGTGCGGACATGACTGGCGGCACCCTGCACATCCTTGATGATAAAGGACATGACGTCATGCCGCACGATTTCGCCATCTCGCACACACGCCAACTCCACTTGCACTTAGCTCAAGTGAGCGGTGGACAGTCCTACCTGCATTTACACCCCGAGCCACAGCTAGATGGAAGTTGGACGTTTGTTTTCCCGAAAGACTTTGCCACTAAGTTTACGGGCGGTGATTTTCGCATCTACGCAGACTTTATGCACGAACGGAGTCGGCGCACCGTCCTGCTCGCCGCAACGGCTTCCTGGCCACTACTCCAGACCAACAGCACGTCGACAACATCGGCGTTCTATACCCGCCTGCAAGCCGAGTTTATCGATCTGCCAGTCTTGCGTGCCGGTGAAAGCGTCATGTTAAAGGTTCGCTTAAGTCAAAAAGACAGCATTCCGCTCAAATTAGAAACGTTGATGGGTGCACTCGGACATGCCGTCCTCGTTGGATCGCAACCAGGCTATGCCCACATGCACCCTTCGTGGACAGGTCGGGAGAGTGGCGAAAAGCCCGAGTTAGCCTTCCGCGTACGTTTACCCGCAGCAGGAACCTACACCCTCTGGGTGCATGTTAATGCCGGTACCGAAAGCTATATCGCCCTACCGCTCGTGATTAGCGAATGACCGTCTTGAAGTAGGCGACTGTCGATTGCAGACCTTCGGGTACCGAGTGCGCAGGCTTCCAGCCGGTGGCACGAAGTTTGTCCGACGATGCCATCGAATGCTTCACGTCACCCAGACGTTCAGGCTTATACTCAATCTTCGAAGTGGATTGGGTGAGACGCAGGATCTCTTCAGCGAGACCCTTCACCGTCATCTTGTTACCGTAGCCCACATTATGTGTGCCCACGACGCCTGTCTGCGTGGCCGCAAAGACAAGTGCACCCACGATATCCTTCACGTAGATGAAGTCGCGCGTTTGCTCGCCATCACCAAAGATGCCAATCGGCTCACCCTTCAGTGCTTTTTCGATAAAGATGGGCACTGCAGCCGCGTAGGGCGACTTCGGGTCTTGGCGTGGACCGAAGACATTAAAGAAGCGTAAGCTGGCAGTTTCGAGCCCGCGCTCTTTGCGGAACATTTCGAGGTAGTATTCACCGTCGAGCTTCGTCACCGCATACGGCGACTTCGGCTCAGGGAACATGGTTTCGACTTTCGGCACCGTAGGGTTGTCGCCGTAGATGGCAGCCGACGAAGCGAGGACGACTTTCTTCACTTTGGCATCCGCCGCCGCCTCAAGGACGTGCAAGGTACCCGTCGCATTGATATCCACACACTCGCGTGGCTTCAGCATCGATTCGGGTACCGAAATCATCGCGGCCAAATGGAAGACGCAATCGACGCCCTTCATGGCACGGTCCAAGGCGGCACGATCCAAAATCGAAGCCTCAATGAGTTCGTGCTTCAGGCCTTCGAGATTTTTGCGATGGCCGGAGCGGAAATTGTCGAGCACGACGACATCCGCTTTGCCCTGGAAGTGCTCAACAATGTGTGAGCCAATGAAACCCGCACCACCTGTGACAAGGACGCGCATGGTTCTTAGAATTTAGAGGCCAAGGACTGCATGGCGGGAAGTTGCGCTTCGATGGATTCCACGAGCTTAAACTGCGTGCGCAAGCGGTCGACATTGTGCCCCGGACGCTTGATCTTGAAGTAGACGTCGCCTTCGAGCCAATCGGTTAAGAAACGCAGACCGATTTCGAAGGTAATTAATTTACCCGAGAAGGGCAGGAGTTCGCGCTCACGCGGAGTCAGGAAGCTCTTGGCTGAAGTCAGGTAGCCTTTCACCAATGCTTCAAACATGGGCATCTGCATGGTGACTTTGGAGAGATCGACTTCATCTTCGGCCGCCGGGGATGTCGACGTGCGCACGAGATCGCCGAAGTCGTACAGGGCTGAACCAGGCATCACGGTATCTAAATCGATCACACAGATACCTTCTTGGGTTTGGTTATCCAACAACACATTGTTTAATTTAGTGTCGTTGTGCGTCACACGCTCAGGGATTTCACCTTTAGCGAGACCATCGGTAATCACGGAAACGTCGTTCGCGCGGGCTAAAGCGAAATCGATTTCTTTACGCACATCTTTCGCACGATTGTGCGCATCGGCCTTCAAGGCTTCTTGGAAGCGCTGGAAGCGTGATGGGGTGTGGTGGAAGTTTTGAATCGTCTCGACCAAGCGTTCGCCGGGAAGGTCGGCAACGAGACCTTGGAAAGCACCAAACGCCTTGGCTGCTTGGAAGGCTTGATCGGCATTACGGATGATGTCGTGGCCAGTGGCGCCTTCGACGAATACGTAGCAACGCCAGCGATTACCTTCGCCATCCACGAGCCAGCCTTTGCCGGCTTTGGTTGGGACTAACGTCATGGCACGTCGCGAAGCATCGGGGGCCTTCGACTGTTTAAGCTTCGATTGAGCATGGTTACACACCCGCTCGATATTCGCCATTAAGCCATCGGGATTCTTAAAGATGGTGTGGTTGATGCGCTGCAGGACGTAGCGCAACGGGCTACCACCTTGATTCATCTCCAGGCAGAAGGTGTCGTTGATGTGACCGCTGCCGTAGACCTCGGCGCGCAC
>CAIYUD010000154.1 GCA_903929325.1 uncultured Opitutia bacterium
CCGATTAAAGTGGTACGCGAGCTGGGTTCAGAACGTCGTGAGACAGTTCGGTCCTCTATCCGCTGTGGGCGCAGGAGAGTTGAGGGGTTCATTTGTTAGTACGAGAGGACCGCAAATGACATGCCTCTGGTGTCCCGGTTATCACGTCAGTGGTAGCGCCGGTTAGCTAAGCATGGAACGGATAAGCGCTGAAAGCATCTAAGCGCCAAGCCTTTCCCAAGATAAGCTCTCCCAATAGGATCCAGGAAGACCACCTGGTTGATAGGCTACAAGTGTAAGCGGGGTAACCCGTTGAGCTCAGTAGTACTAATGTCCGATAGTCTTTTCATTGGCTTCTACGCCAGTTTTCGAAAACGACTTTAGGTACAAAGGAATAGTAAATTTTTTAGATTCATCACGCTATGCGCAAACTGCCCATATTTACCGACGACAGCCGCCGACACCTGGCAAACCCTACATGATCATCTCATACGGGCGGCTCGAGGATTCATTCTGGTGATCATGGACGCGGGGAAACACACGTTCCCATATCGAACACGACCGTTAAGCCCGCAGTCGCCGATGGTAGTGCAGCCTTGCTGCTGTGCGAGAGTAGGTCATTGCCAGGTTCTCGACCCCAGTCTCCGCGAGGAGACTGGGGTCTCCCTTTTATAAAAATCCTCACCTTGTCTATCCGACGAGGTGAGGGTAGGTGTGTCCCCGTTAACTCCACCCTATGCGCACCTTGATATGCATGTTCCTTGCAGCCGCATGTGCCCTTGCGGCGGCCGAGCCCACGGTGCTTCGTGTTGTTAGTTACAACATCCGCACCGGCGGTGTTGGGATGGATGATAAGCGCGACTTAGCCCGCCAAGCTGCGGTGCTCAAAGCACTCAAGCCTGACATCGTTCTACTTCAAGAAGTCGACGTCGGTGCTAAACGTTCCGGTAAAGTCGATACTGCCGGCGTCATCGCCGAAGCGCTCGGCTTTAAAAGTTACTTTACCCAAGCTATCCCGCTGCAGGGCGGATCTTACGGTGTCGCTGTACTGACAGCATTCCCCGTGGGACCTTTCACAACGCAACGCTTTCTAGGAGGAGCAGAGCCGCGGGTTGCACTCCTGTTGCCCGTGCGAGTACCAACGTCAGCGGGGGAACGTGAACTGCTCGTCGTTTGTACACACCTTGATTTTAGATCTGATGACGAAATGGAGCCCTGTGCTAAACAACTAGCCAACGTTTTAGCAGCCGAGCAACGCCCAGTCTTGTTGGGTGGCGACATGAATTTTTGGCCCGGGAGCAAAGTCATCACCGCTCTTGAAAAACAACTCACCTTGATTCCGAAAACAGGGGAGAAAGGGACTTACCCGGCCGATAAACCAAAGTCTGAAATCGATCATTTCTTTGTTCGCCCTGCAGCCGCTTTTAAAATTCGCGAAAGCCGTGTCGTGCCCGAATCGGTGGCATCCGATCATCGCCCAATTTTAGTTGAGTTGGAGTGGCAGTCTTCGACCCGCTGACATTAAACGATTTCGCTCAGCTTTTGTTTTGCATCGGCTGTCCCGAGTAGACGCCCTGCCAAATCTTCGAGTTCACGCGCGATGCGCACACCGCTAAAATCAGGCTCCGCTAGTCCTGGCTGACCAGCGCTGTCCACGTGCGACCAAAGTTCTCCAAGCGTTAATTGCTCAAGCGGGCGTGCGGGGGCATGTCCGGGTGCTTTGCCTTCTTCGCCATTCACAGGAGCCAGCAAGCCCAGTGCGTGTAGTCGGTGTAAGCACACATCAACGACTGAAGTCGGAATATGGGCAGTATCTGAAAGGTCATCGGCTGTGGGCGCAGGCTTTCCGGCGCGGAAACAGCGCAACGATTCGGCGACACAAATAAAAGCGAGGGAACGTCGCGCACGATGACTCAAGCCTTCCCAGGTGCGATGCCGCGCATGTGCACGGCGGTGCTGGAAAGCAAAAGCAACTTGACCACCTGCTAAAACAATCAGCCACGAAACATAGCTCCCAAACATCATGACAGGAACAATGCTTAGTTGTCCGTAGAGCGAATGGAATTCTACGACCTTACCGACATACGCTGCCGCCAGTTCATGGTTAAAGATAATCAAGAATGCTGTGGTAATGCCTCCCACCAACGCCGATGACCAGCGGACGCGTGCATTGGGAAGGAGTCGGTAGAGGCACGCAAAGGCTGCCGCGAGTAAGCTACCCGTCAGGAGTTCAGGGCCTGAACCACGGAGGAAGTCGACGAGGGTGGCACCTCCCGGCAGTCGACCAATCCAGCCCGCAACGCCTTGAGCGGCTGCACCGGCTTGATCAACAATGGCCGCAATAGAGAGTACCGTGAGACTCGCTGCGCCGACTAAAAAGAAGAGCACCAAGAAGAGACAGTAGTTGGCAAAGCGATTGCGCCAACTGCGCCCACGGGCCACACCCCAAATGCCGTTCAAGGTGTCTTCAACACGGCTCAGCATGAGAACGGCGAGGCCAATCACTAGAACGAGGCCAATCGCCCCTGCACCTCCATCCGCAGCATTTGCCAGTAAGCGGTCAACGAGTGCGTCGAGATCCCGATTGATGTCTGCAAGCGTTGCGTGCGCAGCGCCTGTTGAGGCGGTGACTTGAGGTGCAATGTATTCAACCGCGGCAACAATTGCCCGCTTCGCTGGATTCTCTCCGCTCGCGGCAGTCTCGCGTGAAAGAATAAAACCGGAAACTGTCAGGCCGAGTGCGAGCACTGGTCCGAGCGACATCAGTGTATAGTAAGTGAGCGCAGCACTTCGTTGCGTAAGTTGATTGTCCCAAATTCCATACCAGCTCGTCGTGATCACGCGCCACAGTGCACGTATACCGCCGAGCACACCGCGTGAATTGAGTCCTTCGTTCGTCCAAATATCTCGGAAAAATTTTTGGAGAGATGATGACAGGGTAGGGCGCTGAGGACTCGTCATAGTTAAAATCGTGACGACATCACTGTTTGTCGCAACTCCCCACCGCTCGCGCGTGAACAGCGTGAGCAACACCAACAACCGACCGTTGCCTTGCGCCGACACCGCTTGTTTCCTACATCCGTAGCCGAAACAGTGTATTCTTATGAAAAATCCGTCAAAACACCCCATTGTGAATAAATATTTATTCACAAGTAGCGATTTAGCATGATGTTGCGAAAAACCACTACATCTAGTGCTTAATACCGCTTGCAGACCCCACATCTAGTATTATCTCACTCTGTCATACCAATTTACCGTCGCTTCGACAGTACCCCACCTATTCCCCAAAGCCTAACTTTTTGCAAGTAACCCATGGAAACCATCACCATTAAAGTCGGTCCGAAGACCTTCATTTTAGACAAAACCAAAGCTGAAGAAGCACTCGCTGCGAAGCAGATCATCAATGGTCGCGACACGATGTTCTTCAACATCCTGCCGCTCAAATATCAGTGGGCCTATGATATCTACAAGACCATGAAGGCAAACCACTGGGAGCCAGAAGATATCCCCATGGGCAAAGACCGCGAACAGTGGGTCGATCAATCCGGTGCCATCAGCGAAATCGATCGCTGGATTATCAAAATGGCCATCGGTTATTTTTCCGCAGCTGAAGGCATCGTCGGTGACAATATCATCCACGCGGTGCGCGAGCTCATCACCGCTTCAGAAGTGAAGTTGGTACTCGGTCGCCACGCACACGAAGAGAACATCCATGCCGACTCATTGGTATACATGATCTCCTCCCTGGGCGTGAATCCGCACGAGTGCGAAGGCATGCTCGCAGACATTCCTACCATCGCCAAGAAGGCTGACTTTGTGGTCTCCAACTCTCGCGCCCTACGCCGCGAGATGGACATGACAAAAACAGAAAACAAACAGGCGCTCGCTAAAAACGTCTTCCTCTTTGGACAGTGCATGGAAGGTACGCAATTTTATGGCCTGTTTGGTATGGTGCTTTCACTGGCCCGTCAGAATAAGTTCATCGGGATCGGTCAGATGTTCCGTTACACCCTTCGTGATGAGTCCAACCACATTGAGTTATTCCGCCAGTTGCTCATGGAACTCGTCAAAGAAAACCCAGACGTTTGGACGCCTGCCTTCAAGGAAGAGCTTCGCCA
>CAIYUD010000155.1 GCA_903929325.1 uncultured Opitutia bacterium
ATGGCAATAACGCTGGCACCGAAACCCAGCTTCGCGAGATTGTTCATGTCCGTCATTACGTCGCTCCCCATCGAGTGAATTTTTAGCCAATCTTTATTTCAGGTAGTGCTCGACCCGGATCGATGCCGAAATGGGCCCGCTGACGAAATTGGATCGAGACAACCGCAACTCCCCATCGAGCCCTGCCCGTCCAACGCTCCGCATAACTGTTATGTTTTTTCGCTACGCCGACACTCCCACGGTTTGACCGAGCTGTCAACCGCCGTGCAAAGCCCCCCCTCTCAAGCACTACTTCGGAAGGAATGGGTTCGTCAACGGTTCGCCTGGCTAGGCCACCACGAAAGAAACCGGCACCGATTTGGGTCCACACACGAAATTGGATTCAAGAATCTTCGGTGCGTCCGTGAGGCGCAGCTCCGCAATTCGAGGGAGCAACTCCTCCCAAAGAATCCGCATCTCCAGCTTGGCCAAGTGTTGCCCTAGACAAACATGGGAACCAAAGCCGAAGGCTACGTGCTGATCACGACGACGGTCGATCTTGAATTCTTCGGGAGCGTCGAAGACCAATTCGTCACGGTTCGCGCTGTGGTACGCCAACATCACCCAGTCGCCCTTGCGAATGGTCTGACCGTGGAGTTCAACATCCGCAGCAGCCGTGCGCATGAAATGCTTGACTGGAGTTGCCCATCGGATGGTCTCGTCGACGAACCCCGGAATCGCGCTTGGGTCAGCCTGAAGCTTGGCCAGCAAGTCCGGGCGCTCGGCCAGCACCCACATCGCGGTAGCGATGGTATGGGCAGTCGTGTCGTGCCCGGCTGTCGCAGTAATAAGGTAGTAGCCGAACAACTGCTCTTCGGTAAGATGTTTGCCGTCAATTTTCGCGTTGGCAATGAGGCTGTTTACGCAGTCGGCCGGAGCAACGCGGAATTTCTCGGTCACCTTTTTGTAGTAGACGTCTAGCTCGCCGATGGCAGCCAGCACACCCTCCCAAGCCTCGGCGCCGGACAACTCTTCACCGCTTCGATTCGTATCCGCATCTGCCGCGCCGTGTAACTGGTGGGACATCTGCAGCATGAACGGCTCGTCTTCCGGCGGAATTCCAAGGAACGTCATTACCACGCGCAACGGATAGACATAAGCGACCTCTTTGACAAAATCGCAGGACGGCGCCTTCTTCAATAATTCTTCGACAAATCCGCGGGCGATCTTACGGACCTCGTCTTCACGGTTGTTGACTTGCCGCGGAGCAAAAGAAGCGAACCCAACCGAACGCAACTCTTTGTGTTCTTTCCCGTCAACCTCAACCAAGGAACGCGAAGTATTGGGGGTACCCGTCGCAGCCATGTTGGCCGCAACCATCTCGCGGTCAATCAGCATCACCGAACCAGTAGCATTCAGGAAATCATCTGCTCTGCGTTCTACCCACTGCACGTCCGCATGGCGGGTGACTACCCAAAAGGGGTCGTAGCCCGCTACGCAAGCTTGGGCGAGCGGAGCTTCTCGCCGAAGTTGGGCAAATACGGCTTCAAGACGAGCCGTATCTGCGTAGGTTTTCGGGTCAACGATGGCGTCAGCGAGTGCCTGGGGAACCTTCATGGATGAGTCTCTTTGATTCGGCTTTAACGAGTGACCAGATTTTTTCCCAACACTAGACCAGAGTTAACAAAATGACAACAGTCGTCATGTAATCTCGCCAAAACCCTTGACGGAGCTCTAGGCGAAACTCTGCTTTCGCTTGGTACCTCAGTGCGGTACTCGAACGTCGGAACCACCGACCGACGTTCGGATACCTGAAGTGACTTCTATTTCCTCGCTGCCGCCTGCTGCGCTTCGAAGTCCGTCCAAGCCTGGTTGACGATATAAGCTTGAATCGACTGCAACTGCTGCTCGGTGAGGTAATCGAACTGCGGCATACCCAGTGCACGGTAGGCACCGCCACGAACGACCTTGTCAAACACCGCCATGTTCGGCACGACCAAACTCCTCAATCGAGCCGTTCATTGCAGTTCGCGGGCCAGCGTATGAGCGCCGGCCCAACCCACTAAGTCCAGTAGTGCAACTAGGTGCACGGTAATCGACTTTTCTACGCCAGTCAATAACGCGTTTACCTGGTTGCCGTGCCCCGCCCACGCTACCGCGTCGACGGCGACACGGCAGAGCTGGGAGAGGCCTCAGTTCAGCCTTCGCCTTCCTTTTTTGTGGCGTAACTGACGCTCTTCGACATACGCGCCGCAGTGGAAGTTGGGTCGACCAAAAGGCCGAACCGCTGCATGTTGTGGGAGTGCCCGAGCTGGTG
>CAIYUD010000156.1 GCA_903929325.1 uncultured Opitutia bacterium
AAGAGCTTTACGACAACGTCGCTATTTTAACCGGTCACGCACTCGCCAAAGGCAAGCAGGTGCAAAAAGGTAAAGACGGTAAGCCTGATAAGGTCACGGAAGCGGTTGTTGTTTGGACGAATACCTACGGCCCTAAGAACACCCGTATCTTTAGCACAACCCTCGGTCACAATAATGCCACGGTTCAAGACGCACGTTACTTAGATCTCGTCACCCGTGGCGTGCTTTGGACCACAGGTCATCTCGGTGAAGACGGTAAGGCCGCTGCCGGATACGGTCGCTGAGCTAAGCTTTCGACTTAGCGGGTGTCACCATTCCGCTCACGCTCCGCTTTGAGTTGAGCGGTGAGTGTTTTGCGAACGTCCGCATAGGCGGGGTCATTATAGACATTGACCATCTCGTTGGGGTCTTTGACTAAATCAAAAAGCTCCCATTCTTCAGGCGTCGCGATTTTGGAAGCGCCCCGCATGTCATGCGGTTTTCCTTGGTAGCAGATGAGTTTGTGGGTCGCCGTGCGGATGCCGAAGTTATTTGGTACAGGGTGTTCGCCGGAATTGTGTTCCCAATAGCGGTAATAGACTGCGGTACGCCAATCGTTCGGGATCTCTCGGCGTAAGAGTGGGACGAGTGAGACGCCGTCAAATCTTTCAGTCGCAGAGAATTTTGGGTGAATACCGGCGAGTTCCAATAAGGTGGGGGCGAAATCGATATTCGACGCCAGTGCGCGCGTCTCGCTGCCCGCTTGAGTTACCCCCGGTGCTCTTACGATAAATGGCATACGCGTCGAAGGTTCATACATCCATCGTTTATCAAAGAAGCCATGTTCACCGGTAAAGAATCCTTGGTCGGATGCGTAAATCACGATGGTGTCTTCTTCGAGTCCGTTGGCTTTGAGCCAATCGAGCACCCGGCCGACACTGTCGTCGACGACTTGCGCAGTATTAAGGTAGTCTTTGATGTAACGCTGGTAGGCCCATTGACGGAGGGCGTCACCTTGCAGGTCAGCAGGCTTGGGGACTTTGAGGTCATTGACCGTCATATCGCGCCCAATGGTCTGGTGATTACGCGTGATGGCCTCGCTGCGATTCTTCCAATCGTCGAGGAGCGTCTTCGGCTCAGGAATGGTTACGTCTTCAAAGCGATGGGCATAACGCTCAGCAGGAATCCAATTTCGGTGCGGTGCTTTAAAATGTAAGCAGAGTAGAAACGGTTTACTGGGGTCGCGCTCCTGCAACCAGCCGAGAGCTTTGTCAGTGGAAATTTCATCAGCATAACCTTTTTCAGCGTGACCTTTTTTCGGCGCATCCGGTGTTAAGTACGTCGGGTTTCGGTATTCACCTTGATTACGAAAAACTTCCCAGGTCTGAAATCCTTGAGGAGAAGTCTCCAAGTGCCACTTCCCGTAGAGAGCAGTTTGGTAACCGGCTTCTGTAAACCAATGCGCGAGGTGACGGCGCTGTGGATCTAGAGGATCTTGTAACGTATAGACGCCGTTATGGTGACTGTGCTGTCCGGTGAGAATCGCTGCGCGACTGGGCGTGCAGATTGAATTGGCCACGTAACAGCTCTGAAAAATCATCCCGGTTTTGGCAATCCGGTCGATATTGGGGGTGGAGGCAAAGCCACCGGTGGTGAGATGACTCGGTCCGTAAGCGGAAATTGACGCAGGGGAATGGTCATCCGAGAGCATGAAGATGACGTTGGGC
>CAIYUD010000157.1 GCA_903929325.1 uncultured Opitutia bacterium
CCACGAAGCGCGGGTGACTTTACCTTTTTGGACTAGTTCCTTGGCCGTACGCACAGTCACGCCGCCAGCGAGCTCGATGAGCTCGTCCTCGGTTAACGTGGGTAAGGGTCGACTGGATGCCATATGGCAGGGCGGGGCGGGTGTCTTTGGTGACACCACGCAATTGTGGGCTAAATTGGGAAAAACGAACGCCCCTCTTAGAGAGCGACGTCCTGTGTCAGAACCCCGGGGAGCATCGTGAAGGTGCCTACGGGGGTGGTCGGACCAGTCATTACGATGCTATAGTCATCCCCAATGCCAATCTCAATTTTACCCCCCGGCATAAGGACGGTAACATCCCTGTCTATAAGGCCTAGACGGCGGGCAACGGCTGCTGAGGCTGAAGAACTTGAGCCCGAGGCGAGGGTATACCCTGCACCCCGTTCCCAGATTTCGATGCGGATTGTCGACCGGTCGATGATCTGAAGGAATTGGACGTTCGTCCGATTTGGGAAAGAGGAATGGGTTTCGAGGTGAGGCCCGTAAGTTTTGGCAAGTTCAGCGGTCGCTTCGCTAACAAGGATAACGCAATGAGGATTTCCAACGTTGGCTGCACAGAAGCCGAAGCTTCGACCATTCACTTCGATACGCTCATCGATGACTTGTCGGCTTGGGCCTGTCATCGGGATATCCGTCGAGGTAAACGAAACCTTACCCATTTCCACGCGGATGCGTTCACCGCCTTGGCGCACTTCACAACGAACCATGCCGCCCATGGTGTGCACGTTAAAGGGTTTTCCTTCGGTGACGCGACTGGTCTCCAGGAGGTGGCGACAGAAAATGCGAATACCATTACCGGATTTTTCTGCCTCGGATCCGTCTGGATTAAAAATCCTTAAGCCAAATGCACCATCAGTCCGTTGAATAGGCCCGTAGAGAATTCCGTCCGAACCTAAGCCGTAATTGCGGTGGCAAACTTTTTGGATCGCACGTTTGTCGAAGAGTGCAGGGCATGCGGAAGGCTCTAGAACGAGGTAATCGTTTCCGAGAGCATGGTACTTGTCGAAGCGCATGGAGGCTAGAAAGTGAGGGCTAGTCTCTATCTTGCAAGCGTGGTCGACCTTGAACTTTTAGAGTTTAGGGCTAACTTTGACCAAACCTGATGCGTTTTCTCGCTTATATCCTCTTACCTTTGGCGGTATTAGCCGCCGAGGGTACGCCTCCGAATATTGTCCTTATCTATGCGGATGATATCGGCTGGGGTGACCTTGGTTGTTATGGCGCGAAGGTCATACCGACCCCCCATGTTGACCGCTTAGCTGCGGAAGGTACCCGTTTTGTCTCGGGTTACTGCACGTCTGCGACTTGTACGCCTTCGCGGTATGGCATGCTCACGGGCGAATACCCATGGAGGCGCAAGGGAACTGGCATTTTGCCAGGTGATGCTGCGCTCATCATACCTCGCTCGCGTGCGACTGTTGCGACGGCACTCAAAGGTGCTGGCTACACGACAGGCGTCATCGGCAAATGGCACCTTGGTCTGGGCGAACTTGAGGTGGATTGGAATCGTCCCATCAAGCCAAGCCCGCGTGAAGTGGGTTTTGATTATAGCTTCATCATGGCAGCGACTGGCGACCGCGTTCCGTGTGTCTTTGTCGAAAATGGCTCCGTCGTCGGGCTTGATCCCAAAGACCCGATTGAAGTCAGTTACAAACGTCCATTTTCCGGCGACCCTGATTTGAAGTCAGGAGAAGTCCGCGCTGCCCTCGCCATGGATTGGTCGGTCGGCCATAATATGGGTCTCGTTAATAAAGTTGGTCGCATAGGTTGGATGCACGGAGGTGCCTCGGCAATTTGGGATGACACAACAATGGGTGATACCTTTGCGATGAAAGCCTGTGAGTTTATTGCAAAGAATAAAACAAAGCCGTTCTTCCTTTATTACGCGTCACATGAAAATCACGTGCCGCGAATTATTAATCCACGCTTCGCTGGGAAGACGCCGCTTGGCCCTCGTGGCGATGCAGTCGTTTCCTTTGATGATCAAGTGGGTCGAATCCTCGCCGAACTCGAGCGTCAAGGACTGACAGGTAATACGCTGGTCATTTTAACTTCAGACAACGGTCCCGTGCTTGATGATGGTTATAAAGATCGGGCAGTAGAATTGAATCGAGCTGCCGGTCACGCACCCGCTGGGCCCTTCCGTGGAGGTAAATATAGTGTATACCAAGGAGGCACACGTGTGCCTTTTCTTGTTCGCTGGCCGGGTCATGTGTCCGCAGGCAAAGTGAGCGAAGCCCTTGTTTCACAAGTTGATTTCGCGGCTTCCTTTACGCGTATCGGTGGTGGCGATCCTGCACCCTTTATTGCCCTCGATAGTTTGGATGTGTCAGCCGTCTTGTCGGGTTCAGAAAAGTCTACTCGAGACTATGTGGTGTCGCAGGGTATGGGTTTAGCACTTTCTATCCGAGAAGGTGATTGGTCTTTGGTCCCTGGGCACGGTCGCAAAGCTACCAAGGTCCGTAATGAAGCTGAAGGCGATGACAGTGAAGTCGTGGCCGGCGATCAGCTTTACAATTTGGAGAAAGACCCTGGCCAAAAAACGAACGTTATTGCTGCCAACCCCGCTGTTGCTGCACGATTAAAAGACCGCCTCGAGGCTCTTAAAGCCAAAGGGATTGAACAGCCCTTGCCACGTTAAGCCGAAACTTAACCCATCCGTAGGGGTTTATCTTATAGAATAACTTTTATGAAATCTCGTCTCTTTTTAACAACCACACTGCTCTTGGCTGGAGTTCTTTTAGCTCAAGGCGAACCACCTGCGCCACCTGCTGGCAACGATGGTGCCCCCGATGCTCAAGGCGAACACGGACCACGCCGTGAAGGCCGCGGACAAGATGTCCGCGACAAGTTGGAGAACCTCAAGCGATCTGGGGTAACCCGTGAAGAAATGGAAAAACTGCGTAAGGCTATGGAAACTGCGCGTGAAGATGAGACCGTCAAAGCTGCTAAGCTTAAGGCTGAAGCTGCGCGCGAGGAATTGCGCGTCGCACTCAAAGCTTATGCCGACTCTAAAGGCATTGCTGGACCGCCTGCCGAAGGCGAAAAGCGCGAGCGTCTTACGTCAGAAAAAATGGCAGAGGTTCGTAAAGCAATGGAAGGCGCCCGCAACGATCCCGCAGTGAAGGCAGCTTTCGAAAAATCGCGCGAGGCGGGCGATGTGCTGCGTGCGGCCGTCAAAGCTAGCATTCTTAAATCAGATCCAACGCTGGCTCCACTCATCGAAAAATTTGGAGATCTTCGCGAAGAGCGTCGTGAAGAACGTTTAGGTCTCGGTGGCGACCCTAAGCGCGGAGACGACAAGCCTGCCGCAGATGGCCAACCTCGCCCACAACGTCCACGTGGCGACAAGTCAGCCCCTGCTCCAAAGGAAGAAAAGCCCCAGGGAGCTTAAAAACGCTCTAAGTTTCTAAATTAGCCCCGGAATCTCCGGGGTCTTTTTTTGTACAGACGCTTGCCGTGGTCCGATCGTATGCCACGATTCGGCCTACAACCCCATCCTATGTCACCCCGCTATCGCGCAGGTTTAGTCATGTTCCTTAACTTCTTTGCCTGGGGGGTCTATTTGGTCCCCATGGGCAAATATTTAACAAAGGCTTTTCCTGGTGATACCACGGTTATCGGTCTCGCCTATGGGGTCGGCCCATTGGCGGCAATGATTTCGCCTTTGATTGCAGGATGGATTGCTGACCGTGCGATCGCTCCACGTAAACTACTCGCACTTCTGAGTTTAGTTGCGGCACTCTTGATTGCTTCGATTCCTTACGTGCATTCTGCCGGACAGTTTCAAGCTCTCTTACTGGCTCATTCCCTTTGCTTCTTTGCCGCGCTGCCTATCCTTAATTCGGTTGTGATGGCATCGCTCGAAGATCCGGCGAAGTCTTTTGGTTCGATTCGCCTGTGGGGTACGATTGGTTGGATTGGTTCAGGCTTACTTATTGGTTCCGTGCTCTCGCGTTGGGATAGTGAGATTGCAACTGGTCCATGGACTTTCCGTCTAGCTGGCTTGGCATTGATTGGCGTCGCTATGCTTTCGCCCGCTCTCGCAGATCCCCTTCCGAGTAAGGAAACGAAGTCTTCAGGAGGTATAAGCGGCTATGCTATTCTCGGGGATGCTAAGTTCCTCGTATTCCTCGTGTGCTCATGTCTCTTCTGCATCCCCCTGGCACTCTATTACGCCTACGCTAATTTCTTCCTCTCAACCGCAGGCTTGGCAGATTCCGAATCGTGGATGACGCTCGGTCAAGTTTCTGAAGTATTATTCTTGGCCTTACTGCCTGTTGTGCTGGTGCGTTTCAGCGCTAAGACAGTGTTGCTGGTCGGTATGGCATGTTGGGCGCTTCGTTATGCTTTATTTGGTTATGCCAATGGGGCGTCCGCTATGCTGCTCACAGGCGTTGCCCTGCACGGCCTTTGCTATGACTTCTTCTTTGTGACCGGTATGCTCTATGCCGATAAGCTAGCACCTGCCGGCATGCGCAACACCGCGCAAGCGATTGTCTCCTGGGCTACGCTTGGACTCGGCATGTGGATTGGTAACATGATCGCGCCACTGTTGCATGCGCGGTATATTCACGAGGTCGACGGCAAGACAGTCTTTGACCCAATGTTCTGGCTCGTACCTGCTGGGTTCGCTGCAGTGCTGTTGGTGCTTTTCTCTATTATTTTCCGCGACAACTCTCGTTTGACCACTGAGACTGCTTAAGATGTCTAAGTCGATTCGCGTTCTTTGTGTGGGTGCAGGCAACATGGGA
>CAIYUD010000158.1 GCA_903929325.1 uncultured Opitutia bacterium
AGACCGCACCGGTTTTAGATGCAGCTGTGAGTAGTCCGGAGAATCGACTGCGCTCTGCGTCTTGCAACGAAGCCACATAATAACCGTCGAGGGCGATGTCATGTCCGGCAGACAGAAAGGAAAGTGCGACTAAAAGCCCGATCAAGATGTAAGGGTGTTCAAAAGATTGTGGGGCAACCAAGGTGAGTAGACCCAGCGATGCCACAATGAGTGCTTGGGTGCTGTTGATAATCCGGCGCGGGCTGCCGAGGCGTACAACGAGTGGGGCCCAGATGATTTTGATGCCAACGAGGATGCCCAGGAAGCCTGTTAGCTGGGTGATCCGCGTGTCGGTGATGCCGGCGTTTTTCAACGCAACGGGTAGTGCTTCGTCACGCAGTGCAGCGGGGAGTGCTTGGAAGAAAAACCCCGCACCAACCCAGAGCCAGGCTATCCTCGATTTGAGATTAGGCATCAGTTGCCCCCGAGGTGGTAAGTCCCGAAGAAGTCAACCGAGCGGAATAAACCATCGAAGAACTTAGCGACGGTAATATTCATACCGATCAGTTCCTCGTCCGAAAGTTCGAGACGTTCGCCGGGTTTGAAACTCCGGGATGTATCCACGAGCTTGGGTGCAGTCTTGCCGTTTTCTTCGACGTCTTTGACTGCTTTGAATTCGAGCACGAGTGTGCCATCCGGACTGATGTCATCATTGGTGACTTGTCCATGGTTGTTCACCAACACGCGCAAAGCTGCGGCGAGACTGAACAGGGAGTCTTCAAGTTCGCAGACGATGTTGAAATCACGCTCGAGGATCGAAAACTTCTCTTGGATATTCGCTTTTACGAAAGCGGTTTGACGCTCAGCGATGCGTTGATCCGAAGCAGGGTCACCTTGCATGTTTTTACCGCGCTCCTTGATGAAGGTGCAAAGCAAGTGACAGTGATTCATGCACTCAACCGACAAAACAATCAGGTCGTTGACGGCTGATCGTTGTAAGAGTGCACGCGAATAGGCGCGCATCTTGTCGTGCGGTAGGTGGGCAGGGGCAAGTGGCATCACGCGAGCCAGCGATGAATACAAATTATAGGTGGTGGGGTCCTCGTTGCGGATCGACGCCAGCGTAAAGACAAGCATGTCGTATTGGCGTTGCAGACCTAGCAGCATATTTTGGCTGATGGCCTGAAGGCTGATGGTGCCTTCGGCAGGCTGATTGGCGGGGCTATTCTCGCTCATAGCCGCCTATTTAGGAGGGAGAAGGCCTGAAGGGGAAGCCGAGAAATTAGTCACCTTTGCCTGCTTTTCGCGCGCGTTTGCGGGCGAGGAAGCCTTTACCCTCTTCGGGCTTAGGTTTGCTGCTGTGGCTTAGCCACTGGAAGAGTAGAGCGGCGGAATCCCCGGCAGCCAAGGGGTGATCGGTAACGACACCCGGGAAGCGGAAGAGGTGTTCGACTTTAGGCTGAATACTAGGGGACACGCCATCGGGGGATAGCAAGATGAGGTTGTGGCGACCCGGTGCGCGCACCGCAGTGGCTTCGTGCAGGCGACGTCCCATGCCTCGCGCTAAACCGATAATCACTGTCGTCGACTCAATGAGTTTCAAGAGACCCGGAAGTGCGGGTGCGCGAATCAGACGTACGGATTCTAAGGCACCGCGTGATTCGTCCCAAAGAATAGGGTCGAAGGCTAACTTGTCACTCGTTCCAGACAGCAACAAACGCTTAGACCCAAAGGCAGCCATTGCACGTATGACAGCAGCGAGATCCGAAGGATCCGTAAAATTATCTGCCACGACGACGGTTGCACCTTCATCGCGCCATTCCACGAAATCAGAAATCTTGGCTAAGCCGAGGACAGGGCGGGCGGTTACCGCGCACGCCGTAACGGCAGCGCCGGCAAGTTCTTCAACATCGCGACTGCTGCAAACTTCCGCAGTCAGTTGTTGCGTCTTCATCCAGGTGGCGACTTCGCGGAGACCTTCGGATGCCTCGCGGGTGGCACGAAGTTCCCGTAAAGCCCGTGGGTGGTGCTTGAAGCAGGCTAAGATGGCCGGAAGTCCACAAAGGATAACCCGGTTAGGATTGGATTGGTCGAGGCTCACAAGATGCGGCCTTCGTCGAAATCGATCATGTCGGCGAAGGAAATAAGGTCTGTGCGGTTTTCGACGCCCATTTTTCGTTTAGCGTCCGAGAGGGCTTCCCGGCCCATTTCACTCATGCCCTTTTGCACAAGTTCGCGATTCCAGACATGCACGCGCATGTCTTTCGGAAAAATCGCCAGGAGTTTCGCATTCAAGTCTTCGGTGGAGCTGGCTTCGCGTACACAGGTAATGACCTGTTCAGGCTCTACGTTGAGGTGCAAACAGAGGAAGCGATCAAAACCTTTACAGAAATTCCGTTGATATGACTTCGGGAGTTCGCCTTTCAGGTGTTTTTGGATTTTGCCCAAAAAACGCGCGAGGTGAAGTAAGCCTGTTGCGGGGTGGGGTAGGTAAGACGACGGTAAATCGTAACAGATTTCACCGGTAGCTTCGCTGAAGCCATTCGGTTTGGTCGGTTGCTCTGCACTCATTTGCTTGGGACGGTGACAGTCGTCGAAGGTTTGGCAACCACCCCTTGCTCGTTGCGTAGCCGTTCTTCGATCTGTTGAGCGATAAAGTCAGGGACTTTGACGTAACCGCCGAAGGCAGCTGTTAGCGGGTAGTTGGTCTCGGAGACGACTTTGACGGATGGCAAATGGAGCTTGATGTCGCTCTTTACTTCCAGCGTGCTGCCTTGGCTTTGCGTTTGGGAGAAGTTTGCCGTGAAAAGTAAGGTGACTTCACCCGATGTGCTGACTTCGAGGCGTTGTACATTCACAACCAGATTTTGAATGGGCAGATGCGCGACGCGACCGGCTAAATTTCTGGCGAGTGATTCCTGTAGCGGTGTAGCCCAGCGATCGAGGTCATGCACCGTCATTTGACCGCGGTCATAGGTAACCAAAGCTGGGCGACGTAAGTCAGCGGGTAGGAATACTTTGGTATAGACCGAGGACGCCTGCTCGGGTGGCTTGATTGACCACGTCGACCCGAGGTCGCTTTCCCCAGGCGAAAAGCATCCCGACAGCAGGCCTAAACTCATCAACCAAAAGCTTCTCATTTCGTTTCAACCGATTCGGTTTTGCGTTTTCCTTTAAGTAAGGCTTCGGGGTGCCGATCTAAATAGTCAGCCAGTGATTTAACCGCTTGGGATGCTTCTGAGAAATCGGTGATAGCTTGGTCGAGTTGCGTGCGACTCGAACCACCTTGCCGAGTGAGCTCTTGAAGGTGGTCGGCGGCTAATCCAAGTTTAACTAAAGTTTTTCGTGCCTCGCCCGAAGTTGATTTAAGGTCTTCCGCTAAGGGCGCAATCTGCTCACCGAGTTTTTCAGACACGCGGTTAAACGTCGTCATCGCCACGGATAGATCTTTGGTCGCTTGAGCGAGTGCGGGGTCGTCTGCGATACGATTCACGGAGGCAATCAGGCCATTCAGGCGATCGCTAATACCTTTGAAGTCGATGGTGCTGATATTCTCAACGGTGCGGGCAAAGGCTTGGCTAAAGGCTACGTGGTCGGAGAGGACTGTGGGGATCTGAGGGATTGAATCAGCGTGGCGAATCTTTTGCGGACCGGCATCGACGTAATCCAGGTCGACGTAAAGCACGCCCGTAACAAACGATTGCAGTTTCAGCTTGGCGACGAGGCCGCCTTTAATTGCCAACTCGACGCCTTCTTGGGTGCCG
>CAIYUD010000159.1 GCA_903929325.1 uncultured Opitutia bacterium
AGTTGATCGCAAACGCCGTTGTCCTGTAAGTTGAAGATAAAGATCCTGACGATAATTGGCTTGGTCGGTTGAACCTGTATTCACTGTACCTGTGCGTGTGCAAGGGAAGTCGCCGTATAGTTTGCGGTAACGCTCACACGCTCCTGACAATGCTGCTATAGCTCCGGTTGCCGTCGCCTTCTTTTGTGCATTCATAGCACCGCGCACCAGAGGAAGCATAACCGTGGCGAGGATCGCAATAATCGCAATGACGAGCAAAAGCTCGATCAGGGTAAACCCACTTCGCTTAGAGGTCGTGCGGTGCATCGAATGATTAGATATGGCGTGAATCGTTTTCGTCTTTCTTAACGTAGCCAGAGTCTTGGCGCTGATGATTAACAGCGTTTTTCTTTAAGTAAGCTTGATAGACATCCTCCGAAGACATGCCGAGAACTTGCGCAATCGAGATGAGGAAATGGAAAAGGTCGATGACTTCTACGCGGGCATTTTGCTCGTCAAACTTCTGGTACTTTGCCCACCACTTCCAGGGCACCGAGTCGGTGAGCTCGGCCATCTCTTGCTGCATGGCGCGCAAGTAATTGAGCGTCCATTTTACTTTATCCTCCTCAGACATGCCTTTTGTCTCGACGCCAATGCGTTGATTGAGGGCTTCTTGCATGCGGAAAATTTCTTCGAGTTTGTCGGCGGCCATAGGGGTGGGATGTAAGTCGGAAAAAGTAAAAGGGGGAAGGGGAAAGGAGCTACTTTGGTATAATAGCATAAAGACCTACGGCCATCTCTACCATTGTTATTCCCAGGTCTGACTTTACCCCTACATCTAGTCCCATGGTATCACCGGCCCCATTGTCCCCCCTCCGAAAGCCGGAGGTTCTCTCCCCGGCAGGGGATTGGGACTGTGTTCGTGCGGCAGTCGAGAATGGTGCCGATGCAGTTTTCTTTGGGATCGGCAGATTTAATGCGCGTGTTCGAGCGCGTAACTTTACAACTGAAGATCTGCCAGATTTGATGGCCTTTCTGCACCGCCGTGGCGTGCGTGGCTATGTAACGTTTAACACGCTTATCTTTGCTGATGAGCTCGGTGAAGCCTCGCAAATCCTCCGAGCCATTGTTGCTGCTGGAGTCGATGCAGCCATTGTCCAAGACGTGGGGATCTGTCGACTGATTCGCCGCATCTCGCCCGACTTCCCCATCCATGCCTCGACACAAATGACGGTGACGAGCGCCGCAGGCACAGGTTTTGCGCGCGAGCTTGGTGCCAATTTAGCCGTGCTCGGCCGCGAAGTATCTTTACCTGAGATGGAAAAACTCCAACTCGAACAACGCACACTCGGATCTCCCATTGATTTAGAGGTATTTGTTCATGGTGCTCTCTGTGTTGCCTATTCGGGGCAGTGTCTGACCAGTGAGTCGCTCGGTGGACGTTCGGCTAACCGTGGTGAATGCGCCCAAGCGTGCCGCTTGCCTTACGAGTTGATTGTCGATGGCGTAAAGAAAGACCTCGGGGACCGTGCGTACCTTCTGTCGCCTCAAGATTTGTCAGGTATCGAGGTAGTCCCTGATTTAATCCGTGCAGGTATTAAGTCTCTTAAAATCGAAGGCCGATTAAAGTCCCCGGGTTATGTCGCCGCGATTACCCGGGCATACCGTCATGCGGTCGATGCTGCCTGGCAGGCTTTGCTTTCAGGTGCCGATACGGCCCCTGTCGCAGCCAATGTGCGTCGCGAGGAAGACTATGCCATGCAGATGACTTTCTCGCGTGGCCTAGCGACGGGTTGGTTGCGCGGGATTGATAACCAAAAGCTCGTCCATGCGCGCTTCGGTAAAAAACGTGGTCTGCGTTTAGGTACGATTGTCTCGATTGAGCCACCGCGACTTCGCCTGCGCTTAGAAGGCCCAGCTAAAGCCGGTGACGGTATTGTCTTTGACGACGGTAAACCAGGAGAGCGCGAAGAGGGTGGGTTTATCCACTCCGTTGATCCAGCGCCTGATGGCCTTTCGACGTTACGCTTTGGTCGCGAGAATGTTGATTGGACGCGTGTGAAGCCCGGACAAATCATTTGGAAAACCAAGGACCAAGAACTGGATAAACAACTCGAGCAGACATGGAATCGACCGAAGCCTAACTATCAGCGCCCGATAAAGGCTATGGTGCACGGTTCCGTCGGTCAGCCTCTCCGGGTAGCTTTTGCGGACGACGAAGGTCGTGTTGTCTCTGCTGATTCAGAGATCCTGTGCGTGGCCGCGGAGAAACGTCCGCTCGATGAAGCCATCCTCCGAGATCAGTTAGGCCGCCTCGGGGAGACACCTTTTAAGCTTACAGATATCGAAGTACATCTTGATGGGTCGGTACTTATTCCGTCTTCCGAATTGAATCGATTACGCCGCGACCTCGCGGCTCGACTGGAAGCCCTTTGGACAAAGCCACCCGCGTGGACGTTGCTTCCCTACGAACGTGAATCGACCAAGGTCAGCGAGGCTTTCGCTAATAAAGCCGCTCGAACAGCGTCGATTATTCCAGTGATACGTGAGCTTACACAACTTGCACCTGCCTTGGCTTTTGCACCGCCTGCTATTTACGTCGAACTCGAGGATCCTAAGCGCCTGAAGGATGCTGTCGCTCAGGTGCGCGCAGCCGAGGCTGCCGGTGGGCCCAAGGTTGAGATTTGGGCCGTTGGGCCTCGTATCTACAAACAAGGCGAAGAATGGATCGTGAAACAGTTACGCGAGTCTGGCGCCGATGGATTCCTGGTTCGAAACCATGAACACCTCCGTGCCTTCGCTGGAAGCCGTCTGCGCGGTGATTTCTCTCTCAATGTTGCCAATCCGCTAACTGCGGAGTGGTTTATGCAACAGCATCGCCTCGAAGGCTTAACGGCTTCGTATGATTTAAACGCCGACCAACTCGCCGGGCTTTTACGCAATGCCCCTGCCGATTGGTTTGAGGTTACCATTCATCAACACATGCCCATGTTCCATATGGAGCACTGCGTATTTTGTTCGTTCCTGTCTTCAGGCAAAGATTATCGTGATTGCGGTCGTCCATGTGACAAACACCGCGTTACCCTTCGCGACCGGGTCGGTGCTGCACACATCTTGAAGGCAGATGCAGGTTGCCGAAATACACTTTATAACTCGCGCGCACAGACAGGTGCCGAGTTTGCCCATGATTTACTTAAATTAGGGGTCGGTCGTTTTCGGGTGGAGTTTGTAGACGAAGATGCTGCCACGGTTACGCGTACGCTTGAGCGCTACCAGGCATTATTGGCAGGCAAGCTGAGTGGGAGTGAACTCTGGCAGGAGCTTAAGGTGCTCAATCAATTGGGTGTGACCCGTGGCACCTTAATGGCTAAAGGCTAAGCGGAACCGTTTGCCTGCGCATTTGTCTAAAGACTATGCGGCGTGATGTATTTCTAAAACTTGGTATGACCGCCGTGGCGATGCCTTGGTTGGTAAGTTGTACGTCCGACGCGGAGAAGTTTGCATCACTTTCTATCGGAACCTTCAGTCGTGAACTCGCCCCTGAAATGGAGAAGTCTGGGTATGGTCATCTCGAATTATCGGTAACGGAGGATCTCATGCCCGCACGGTCTGAAGAAGATTTCGTGAAACACTTAGCAGTACTGAAAAAGCTCAACATTCGCTGTCACCAGATGAATGGCTTCATTCATCCTGACATTAAAATGGTCGGCCCAGATGTACAGATGGATAAGGTTTTGTCTTGGGCGCAAATCGCCTTCGCACGCGCGGAACGTGCAGGCGTTAATTACATAACCATCGGGGCAGGGAAGCCGCGTAAGGTTCCAGAAGGATTTGAGCCTGCCAAGGCGCGTGCGCAATTGTCGGCAATCTTCACCCAGCTTTTACCCATGGCGAATGATCACGGCGTCACGCTTGCGATGGAGAATTTAAACTCAGGGGAAACCAATTTGGGGAACACCCTGCTAGAGTGCCTAGAAATTGTTGAAGTCGCTGGTCCTAAAATGAAGTTAACCGCCGACATCTTCCATATGTTACGTGAAGCGGAATCACCCGCATCGATGATCAAGGCCGCTCCGCGTTTGGCCCACTGCCATGTCGCCGAACGCGAAAAGCGAACGCCACCGGGGACAGCAGGCGACGACTTTCGACCTTACCTACACGCCTTGCGTGACATAAAGTATCGCGGGGCTTTTAGCTTTGAGTGCGGGTGGGGACAGGGACGTGCATCCCTTGCGCAATCCATCGCTGCGTTCCGAGAGCAACTCCGTACGTGTTAACCTACTCAGCCTTTAAACGCGGCAGCAGTCCGGTGATGCGTCGTGCGTCTGAAACATTCCGCACAGCCATCGCATAGGCAGTTGGATCGCCAACAAGGATAACTTGGCGTCGACCACGCGTGACCGCTGTATAAATTAAATTACGCGCTAAGAGGATGCTGTGCTGTCGCAGCAAAGGGACGATGACGGCGGGGAATTCTGAGCCCTGCGATTTATGAATGCTAATCGCGTACGCTAACTGGAGATCGTTGGCCTGTGCGCGTTCCATTTCTACACGGTTGCCGTCGAAGTCGACCATGAGTTCGCCACCTTCTTCGACTTTAAGCACTACACCAAGGTCGCCATTAAAGATGCCTAAATCATAGTTATTACGTGTCTGGATGACCTTATCCCCGGCGCCAATGCGACCCGGTGTGCCGGGTCCACGTCGTAGGCGTTCTTGGAGTGCTAAGTTTAGCGTATGAATTCCGCCTGTGCCTTTATGCATCGGGGCAAGAACTTGAATATCGCGTAAGGCGTCCAAGCGTAGTGTACGTGGGAGAATTTCTGAACAGAGTTGGACGGTGAGTCTCACACAGGTTTCCGGTTCGTCGGCTCGTACGAAATGAATGTCGCTACTGTTAAAGTCGATTGCTTCAGGGCTTGTGACTAAGCCTGCAGGTTCTTTTTCGCCCTGGAGGATTCCATGGGCGACTTGGACAATCCCGCTGCGTGCGCCTTGTCGGAAGACCGTGTCGAGCCGGGTGACGTGTACCATGCCAGAGGCAATAATATCTTCCAAGACGCTGCCTGCTCCCACCGACGGCAACTGGTTAACATCACCCACGAGTACAAGGTGTGCATAGTCCGGTATCGCTCTCAGCAGGGCGGCGGCCAATTTTGAATCAAGCATCGAGGTTTCATCCACGACGACTAAATCTACGGGAACAGGATTATCTTCGCCGTGGGTGAAACGACCGATGGCGGGATCATACTTCAGTAGTCGGTGAATCGTACTGGCGGTACCGCGGGCGGCTTCAGCCATCCGCTGGGCGGCACGCCCCGTTGGAGCAGCAAGGACAACGCGTGCGCGTTTGGCGCCGACAATGTCACAGAGACCTCGCAGGATCGTCGTCTTACCAGTGCCAGGTCCACCAGTTAGAACGGTAATCTTGTGTTGGAGGGCGGCGACGATGGCTGCCGATTGTAATTCGGAGAAAGCAAAACCGGCACGTTCTTGCGCCCAGGCAACTGCTCGATCGGCGACAATCGGCGGCATGCTGCTTGGGCCTTTCAGAATGCGTCGTATCGACTTGTTGATGGAAACTTCGGCTTTGGCTTGCGCTGTGAGTTGAATCAATCGGTCAGGGCCTTGACCTAAGACTTCAACCACATGCTCAGCGACGAGCGTATCCATGCGTTCAGCGACAACGTGTCGATCAACTTCAAGGAGTGCCGTCGCATGGTCGACAAGGTGGTTTTGTGGAAAGGCGCTATGACCTTCGCCTTCGAGTTCTTCGAGTGAATGGAGGATGCCAGCATCCACGCGTTGGCTCCCCGCTGTCGGCAGACCTAAGTTGCGTGCAATCTTGTCAGCAGTGCGAAATCCAATCCCTTCGACTTCGCGGCAGACCCGATAGGGCTCTTTGGTTAAGACCTCTCGGGATTTCTCACCGTAAGCTTTAACAATGCGCAGACAAAGGGCATTGGTCACCCCGTAGGTTTGCAAAAAGACCATAACCTCGCGGAGGGATTTCTGTTCTTCCCATGCTTGTTTGATGGCCTTGGCACGTTGCGGACCGATCCCTTCGACGTCACGTAATTTTGCAGAATGGTGGGAGATAACATCAAAAGTTTTCTCACCAAACTTGGCTACAATCTTATCGGCGTAGACTTTGCCAACGCCTCGGACGAGTCCGCTGCCTAAGTATTTACGAATGCCGTGTACGGAAGAGGGTAGTCGCGATGTAAATGTTTTAACTCGTAGTTGTGGACCGTGTTGCGGGTGCCGATCCCACGTCCCTGTCAGGTCGATTGTCTCGCCGCACTGTAAGCCCGCAAGGTTACCCAAAATAATTGTTTTGGTCCCGTTTTCTTCAGAGAGCTCGGCAATCGTAAAACCTTTTTCTTCGTCTAACCAAAGAATGCGCTCAATCACGCCAGAGAGTGAAATCTCCGGTCCAGAAGGGACCTGTGCGCCGCGCGACATAGCCCCACCTTTAAGAGTGAATGGCTGGGGCGCAACCGTGCACAGAGAGATTCGTCGCTCTGGATTCCTCTGGTGAGGTCTCCTTAGTGAGGGCGGGCGCGGACGAACTCAATACTCGCTCGAACTTGTGGCACGCTGTTGTCCCAGTCATTCTCATGTTCCACCGAGATGTTACCATTAAATCCCTGTTTGCGGAGTTCGTCGAGGCAGGCACCCACATCAACCACGCCTTTACCCGCTACGACAACAGCTGCGTTGCCTGTGGTGGCTTTGTCTTTGAGGTGCACGGAGATGATGCGGCCGCGGAGGATGCGTAAGCATTCAATGGGTTTAAGCCCAGATGTACACCAATGTCCAAGGTCAGCACACGCACCTACGCGTGCATCGCGACTTTCAACAACGCCGAGAATATAAAGGGGATTCCATACCTTGTAATTTGGATTCGACATCGACCCGCCATGTTCATGAAAGGCGACTTTGATATCGAATTCTTTGGCCGCACTTTCCCAGTCTGCAATCCGTTCAGTAGACTCGGTACACACTGCGTAGAGACTAAGCTTTTTTGCAAATTCCATAATCTTGCGCACTTCGGCGGCATCTTTCGCGGCGACGACACCATAGTTGACTGGACGTACTCCCAGGCGATTGCACTCAGCTAAAAGCTCAGCGATCGCAGCGTCTGACATGGTGTGTCCTACTTGAATATTGGATCCAGGTCGCAAAGTTTGACCGGGGTAAAACTCGATCATGTTGCCGCCAGCTTCTTTGGTCTTCGCAATCGCCTCAAATGCTGTGAAGCGGTTAAAGGTGTAAGCTTGCGCACCAATAAACCATCCATCTTGGTTGAGTTCGGTTGGGATGGGCGTCGCCTGAGCAAGTGGCAGAAGGATTAGAGCTAAGAGGAATCGCATGATTTAAAGACAACCTTGGCTGAGAACAGTTCCCTTAGCAATGAGCCTTAGGTGACGGTATTCGTATCTCCGCAGCTTCCATCTTTCCTGTGGTATGTGCGTTTGGCGGACTATTTGGAATTGGTTTAAGCCGGCTCCATTACCTCTGGGTGCTGAGGGCGAAGCTTTCGCAGCGGTTTATTTTCAAAAGAAAGGGGCTGCGATTCTTGCGCGAAATTGGCGCAGTGGTCGGGATGAATTAGACCTCGTTGTACTTGAAGGAGAGGTTGTTGTTTTTGTTGAAGTTAAGACCCGAACGGCAGAGCAAGCTGGGTCTGGCTGGTTTGCGGTCGATCGGCGGAAGCGTCGGGCCCTTCGCCGCGCTGTCCGTGCCTGGATTCAAAGGGTAGGCGGGGTACCCCACATACGCTTTGATGTGGTTGAAGTTCTTGTTTGCCATGGTGTAAAGCCTCGCATTGTCCATCATCTAGGCGTGCCACTCTTTTGGCGCCGCCGCCATTGAACTTCATGTCCGAAAACGACCGTCATCCATTCCTGGCCGGCCTAAGCAAACACCGAGGCGCTCCCCCGACATGTTTGGTTATTTTTGGTGCTTCCGGCGATTTGACTGCGCGTAAGTTATTACCCGCACTCTACAACCTTGCGGTCGACAATCTTTTACCAGCCGATTTTGCCTTAATTGGTTTTGGCCGCAAGCCACTCCCGGATGCTGAGTTTCGAGCGATAGCTGCTCGCGAGATTACTCGATTCACGCGTCGACCTTTTAACCCAGACATTTGGCGTCGGATTGAGGCCGCTACTTACTACCAAGCGGGTGAGTACGACGATCCTGCAGCCTTTAGTGCACTTGCGAGTCGTATTACAGAAATTGAAAAAGCTGCGGGTACTTCACTGCAGCTCGTTAGTTACATTTCTACCCCACCCACAGTCTTTGAATCGATTGTCGAGAATCATGGTCGCTCTGGCTTGGCTGCACGTGGACTCGGCACACAAACCGAGAGTAAGATCATCATCGAAAAGCCATTCGGCCGCGATCTCGCTTCGGCGGTGCAACTCAATGCAGTAATTGCGCGCAATTTCCGCGAGAGCCAAGTTTTCCGAATCGACCACTATCTCGGCAAAGAAACCGTTCAGGACTTACTTGTTCTGCGCTTTGCCAATCCGATCCTTGAGCCTCTTTGGAATCGTCGCCATGTTGACCATGTCCAAATCACCGTTGCGGAGGAACTTGGGGTAGGATCGCGCGGTGGTTACTATGAACACTCGGGTGCAACCCGTGATATGTTGCAGAACCACACGATGCAGTTGCTGGCCTTAACGGCGATGGATGCGCCGGCATCGTTGAATGCAGAACATATTCGAGACCAAAAGGTACGTCTTTTGGAATCCATCCGTTCTTTACAGTTAGGTAAAGGTGGAGACGCCGTCCGGGCTCAATACACTGAAGGGTTGTCGGGCGGTGAACCTGTTACGGGTTATTTGGCTGAAAAAGATATTTCTGCGACATCGGGTACCGAGACATTCTGCGCCTTACGTCTTTCCATTGAAAACGACCGATGGTCGGGGGTCCCTTTCTACCTTCGTTCCGGCAAGCGCATGGCCCGACGCGTTTCTGAAATTTCCATACAGTTCAAGCAACCCGTGGATGGTTTGTTTGCTGCCGATAGTCGTTACGACATCGCTCCAAATCGTCTAGTGATTCAAATCCAGCCTGACGAAGGTTCTACCTTAATCCTGAATTCCAAGGTTCCAGGTCTGGAGCCACGTACTCAACCCGTGCGGTTAAGCTTCCGTTACGCGGCGACGTATGGATCGGATACGCCCGAAGCTTACGAGCGACTGATCCTCGATGGTATTGTTGGCGACCGCACACTGTTCATTCGTGGCGATGAGACGGAAGCTTCGTGGCGACTGTTTACGCCTCTCTTGCAGTCGTGGGCTGCCGCAGGTCGTGCGGGCCTCGAGACCTATCCTGCGGGATCTTGGGGGCCTGCCGCTGGGGATGCCCTGTTAGCTCCTCATGGTCACGCTTGGCGTAATGCCGGCCGCTGATCCCTATGGCTTCTGACATTCTTGCCGCTTTGCCTGGTTCTCCTGTACGGGTGAACGAAGCGCTGAGTGCCTTGGCTCATGCTTGGGCGGCTGAAGGCGAACAAGCCGTGCGCGCTTCGCAGATGAATTTAGTGTTAATGTTCGGTGAGAAGGTTGGGCCCGAAGAAGCTGCCATACTTTTCGAACAAGCTCAGGCTTTTGCGCGACGCTATCCCTGTCGATTGGTCGTACTAGCGCAGCGTCCAGTCGTGCAAGATGCGTTGCCGCCAGAAGCTAAAGCGCACGTCGCCTGCTTCCTTGATTTTAGCCGTCGTGATAAACGTTGCTGCGAGGCACTTCTGCTCGCTCACGGCTCGCATACTTTACAACTCCAGTCGCTTGTTTCGACGTGGCTTGAAGCTGACCTTCCGGCGTATCTTTGGTGTCATAAGGTCGACAGTACTTTGTTGAGTCCTTGGTTGGCCTTAGCTCCGCGCTTCACGCGTGTCGTCGCCGATCGCTCGATTGAGGGAGACGGCTTCTTTGATTTAAAGTGGCCGCGTGGAGAATCGGTGCGCGATCTTTCAGTCGCTCGCTGTTTACCGGTTCGCCAAGCCCTCGGACAATTTTTAAGCAGTCATAGTCCTGCTGACCTTGTACGCGGATTAAAAACCGTCACCGTTTCGCACGGCAGTGGGTTTCAGGGAGAAGCACTTGGCTTACTTGCCTGGATGGAAAAAAGTCTGCGTGCATGCTCGACCATAGCCACCTTGCCGCTGACAGCTAAATTTACGGTGACCAATACCTGTAAGGAAAATTCATGCATCGCCGTCGAGTGGATGTATGACAACGGCAACCATTTTGCCTGGGAGCATGCCGAGCATGGCGCCCAAGCCTCGGTCGCTCTCGATTACGCAACATCGCACCAAGCTTTTGCCCTGGCGGTTCCTTTTCTTAGCCCTGAGGTTGCGCTGGGCGAAGCGCTCTTCTTCTAAGACTCTTAGTCCAACCGTAACCAAGTCGCGAGAGCTGCAAATGCTTTCGCTCGATGGCTCAGTTCGTCTTTGGTCGTCGCAGGAAGTTCGCCGAAAGTTTGGGTATATCCCGTCGGCACGAAAAGATTATCATAACCGAAGCCACCTGACCCGCGTTCTGCCTCAAGGATAGATCCTTCGCAGTGGCCTGTGAACTCGGCGTCTTCGAGGTGAGGCCCAAGTAAGACGAGGTGGCAGGTGAAGCGTGCCGTGCGTCGCGCAGGGGGCACCCCGTTGAGTGCGCTGAGTAATTTGGCTCGGTTCTCGGCGTCGGTCGCTTGTGGTCCCGCGTAGATTGCGGAGTCGACTCCCGGGGCACCGCCTAGGGCATCGCAGGACAATCCGCTGTCGTCGGCCAGCACCCAGGTGTCTTTTGGCGCGAGTAACTTAAGTGCATTGGCTTTGAGGCGCGCGTTGCCTGAAAAAGTGCCCGCTATCTCTTCTACATTCGGCATGCCGCCGACGCTACGTGCACTGGCAACTTCGCACGGCAAACCCGCTAGCGTAAACATCCGAGCGAACTCTTCGGCTTTGTGGGCGTTGCCCGTGGCAAGGATAAGCCGTTTCATGGTTCGAGATTAAAGCGAATAGGATGAAGCCTAAAGCAACATTTTTGAGGGTTTCGGCGTGTGTGGTTAGACTTTAGGCTTTTCGAGTGTCTTTGCCCTTTCACCTTTGCTTATTCCCTATTTGAATAGCCTGGACGTGTCTATTCGTTGTCTCATCACAGCTGGCCCGACTCGAGAGTTCCTCGACCCGGTGAGGTTTCTTAGCAACCCATCAACCGGAAAGATGGGCTTCGCGATTGCTGCAGCTGCGGTCGAGTTTGGTTGGACAGTTGACCTGGTCGCGGGCCCGGTGGCCTTGCCAGAGCCCAAGGGCGCCTTGCTTTACCCTGTAGTGACGGCCGACGAGATGTACCGTCAAGTTGAAGCCCTTTTTGGCCCCGCCGATGTCTTCATTGCGACTGCAGCTGTCAGTGACTGGCGTCCTAAAAAACGTTTAGCGCAAAAATTAAAAAGGGATACAGTCGGACTCACTTTAGACTTAGAATCATGCCCAGATATCTTAGCAGGGATGGCTGCACAGAAGCGCGACAACCAGCTATTGGTTGGTTTTGCTGCGGAGACAGAGAAGGTAGAGGAACATGCCCGTCGTAAACTTGAATCCAAGGGTATCGATTGGATCGCCGCTAATTCGGTGGCTGGTCTTGGTGGGGCCTTTGGATCAGAAACCAATACGCTCATTCTCTTGGGACGTGACGGAACGCGCGAAGTCATCGGTCCAGCGCTGAAGCTAGATGTTGCCCGTAAACTTATCCAATCTCTCTCGCAGAGAATGTCTGTACGATGAATCCACGCCGTCGACAGGGTCGATTTGATCGCTTGCTTGGTCGAGCCGACGACCTTGATCCCAAGAACTTAGCTATTCTTGCGCGCAGGCTCGATCGCGAACGTAATTTAATGGAGACGGTTTTAGATACCCTGCGCGAGGGTGTTTTGGTTTTAGAGTCAGATGGACGTGTGGCTTACGCTAATGCAGCGGCAGCGTCTCTTGTCGGCATTTCTGCAGAGGCTTTGGCTGCGGGTGAAGCTGTTCGCTTTCCCCCGGATCTCGCAACGGCACTCGAGTTGACAGAAGGCACCACAGCGCAGACGCGTGAGATGGAGGTCAATTATCCCGAAACACGTATCTTACGTGTGCACCTTTCGCTGGTCGAAGGTCCATCGGCAGGATCTTCTTTGCGTGTCGCGGTGATTGCGGACGTTTCAACTGAGCGCGTGCAGACGGAAGATCGCGTCGAGAGTGAGCGTATTGATTCGATTATGAATCTGGCTGCAGGCGTGGCCCATGAAATTGGCAATCCGCTCAATGCGATTGGCATTCATCTTCAGCTTTTACGCCGACGTCTTGCGGACCTTGGGTCGACCGGAACAAAGGTAAATGAATCCATTGATGTCGTCGAATCTGAGGTGCGGCGGCTAGATGGAATCGTTCGTAACTTTTTGGGTGCAGTCCGCCCAGCTGTCCCAGATTTAGCAGACACCCAGCTCTTGGAAGTTGTCGCAGGCGCGCTGGCCTTGCTGAAAGACCAGATGGCAGAGCTCGGCGTCCGCGCTGTGGTCGAAGTTGCTGATGAACTTCCTTTAGTGCTAGCCGACCACGGCCAAGTAAAGCAGGCCTTATTTAATGTTATTAAGAATGCCCTGGAAGCGATGGATCGTGGCGGGCAAATCACCGTGCGCGCTCGGTCGGATGACGAATGGGTTGTCTTAGAAGTTGCGGATACGGGTGTAGGGATTTCTGCGGAAAAACTTACAAGGGTTTTTGATGCTTACTATACGACGAAAGCCGATGGTAATGGCCTTGGTTTATTGATTGTTCTGCGGATTTTACGGGCACACGGTGGACGAGTAGATGTCGCTAGTGCGCCCGGAAAGGGCACGACGGTCACTTTACGCTTCCCTCAGAAACATCGTCGGGTGCGTCTTTTGTCTCCCCAGGCATAATTTTTAGGAACTTGTTCCTGCGCAGCCTGTACTTTAATAGTATCAACATGCGCTTCGCTCTATGTCTCTGCCTGATGGGTGTTTTGGCTAACGCCGCCGATGCGGTGCAGCCTCTACCCCTTGAGCTACCCAAGCCTGCGGTGACGGGTACGCCGAAGCCGATTAAGGTCAGCAACCTAGAGCCAGTGCGCGTTGGACCTCGTGTGCTACCATCAGTCCCCGTTGGCGCGAAGAATCTGGCATTGGGCAAAGCTGTCACAACCAGTGCGCGTGATGCCGCTTCTGGCGATATTTCTTATGTCACCGATGGTGACAAGGCAGGCGATGAAGGGTTTGAAGTAGAGTTGCCGCGTGGTAATCAATGGGCGCAGATTGATTTAGGTGCATCCGCAACCATTGATGCGGTGGCCATTTGGCACTTCCATCGCGAACGCCGTGTATACCTTGCGGTGGCTGTTCAGGTTTCCGATGACGCTACCTTCAAGTCTGGCGTGACGACAATTTTTAATAATGACGATGCCGATAAGCTCGGTTTCGGTAAAGGAACTGATCTCTGCTACATTGAGAGCCATGAGGGCAAAGTTATTGCCGCCAAAGGGGTGAAGGGACGCTATGTGCGCCTTTACTCGAGCGGTAATTCTTCGACGCCATCGAATGACTACGTCGAAGTCGAAGTTTGGGGCGTGCCTGTAAAGTAAGCTTTAGCGCGTTAGCTTAAGCACTTTGCCTGAGCTCATATTACAAAAGAGCAATTCACCGTCGGCTGGATTTGTCCCGAAGCTAACCACGCTATTAGGCTCTTTAGCAATGGTTGTAAGGGTGCTGCCTTGCATAGGTTGGATTGCAAAGATGCGTCCACTGGCAAAGTCACCAAAGATATAGACACCCACAAGTTCTGGTAGAGCCTTGCCTCGGTAGATAATGCCGCCTGTTACGGAGGCTCCGAGTTTACGGTCGTAGTCGCAGAGTGGCTCAGTGATGCCTGGGATGGATGCGGCCTTGCCGAAGGCCTGTCGTCCTTCGCGCACGGGCCATCCGTAGTCTTTGCCCGCTTCAACGATGTCGACTTCTTCGATGAGATTTTGACCAACATCACCTGTCATCCAGGTACGCGATGGAGCATCGTAAGCGAATCGCCAGGCATTGCGTAGTCCTGTGGCCCAAGTTTCAGTGCGCAGCTTTGCGACGTCGACCGGCTTGCCACGGTGAGTTGTGGTTTGAGTGAAGGGGTTGTCGGCAGGTATGGCGTACAGCGCTTCGCCTTTGGCATTAGTATGTACGGCTACATCTGGGTTGGGGCGTCGATTTCCAGGACGCTGATCAACGTCGATACGAAAGATGGCCGCAAAGAATCCTTTGTCGATATGTCCGCCGTGATCAAAGGCATCGTTGGCTGCACCGCCGTCACCACA
>CAIYUD010000160.1 GCA_903929325.1 uncultured Opitutia bacterium
CCAATCCGTTTAGGCATAATCGAATCACCGAATTTAGCGACTGGCTCAACCACACTCTGGTTGCCTTCAAGCATCACGTAAGGCGGCATGTCGGCCGAAGCCGCCACCCCAAAGAACGTTTCAAAACCTAAATCCAATGGGCCTCCTGTGAACGGTGCGGAGTAGTTTGGTTTTCCGTCCTGATCTTTAGACCAATTCAAACCGAGGTGCCATTTTCCAACACACGCCGTCCGGTAACCCGAAGCTTTAAGCACCGAAGCAATCGTAGGGCGGGTCGAGGGAATCAAAGGCTTACTGTCTCCATTGAGAACGGACGACTGGAGGCGAGTGCGCCAAGCGTAACGCCCGGTTAAAAGCCCATAGCGTGTTGGTGAACAGACAGAAGAGTTGGTGTGAAAATCCGTAAGCCGGGTGCTCTCCGTTGCAAAGCCGTCCAAGTAAGGCGTGCGAATACGACAGCCCATGGAGAGCGCAGAGACATCCCCTGTCCCAAGGTCGTCTGCGAGGAATATAACAATGGTTGGGCGATTATCTGCCGCTGCCGTCGCGAGCGCAGTTAGAGCCCAAAGCCATAAACAAATGCGACGCACAAGCACCATAGAGCAAGCCACTCTGCCGAAATTCATTTACAGGGCAAGCCGCAGTTGAGCCTCGGCTTGCCATTCTCGATGAGAGTATCCACTTTTTGGCGTGCTTAAATCAGACCTACTCCACCCGGAAATTCTCGCAGCCTTAGGACGTGCGGGACACGGTTCCAAGATCCTCATCGCTGACGGAAATTATCCCGCATCAACGACGCTAGGTCCCAATGCACGTTTAGTGCACTTAAATTTAGCACCAGGAAAAATGACCGTGACAGAAGTGCTCGCGACTTTGACCACTGCCATTCCTATCGAACAAGCCAGTGTGATGGATACCTTGAAGTCTGGCACCTATGCCACCAAAGAAGATCCTGCGATTTGGTCAGAGTTTCGTAAGCTTCTGACCGCATCGGGGATCTCTGAATTAACTAAAATTGAGCGCATGGCTTTCTATGAAGCGAGTCGCCAGGCTGATGTCGCCCTGGTAATCCAAACCGGCGAACAGCGTATCTACGCCAACCTGTTGCTGACGATGGGTGTGGTTCGTTAAGACTAAAGTTTCAGCCCAATTTCAGCACAGACCGTCGGCTTGGATTTGGCCCAGTCGGTAAATTCTTCGACGCTGAAGTCGGCCTTGACGGCATCACCGTGTTGAAATGTTGGGCACTTTGTCTGCGCGCTGACTTTCATCATCTGCTTCATCTCGGCGGGCGATGCGATAACATCGCGGACATCGAGGCGGACACCTTTAGCTTTAAAGTAATCCAAGGCGCTCACGCACCATGGACAGCCAGGTTTAACATACAGGATAGGGAGTTTGCTCATTGACGTATAAATTATTTAGCGGGCGGATTTTTGGGAGATTTTTGATTATTGTCGTACTTAAACTCGGGGACTTGACCCCCACCGAAGGAAGTCGATCTCCCTATCACGGTGCCGTCGTTTAGGTTATCATGCTCGTACTCTTTAGTGCCATTATCGCGGACGTGATAGGGATTCGATGGATGGTTACCTGATGCCAGGATTTCGTCGTCACTGTTGCACGCCGCCAGAGACAGCATTAAGCCGAACATACATGCGTGCGTGGCTGTATTCCGAATCATGCAGCCCGAAGGTCTTCAGAAACTATACTTCGCACCCAACGTCCAAGTACTCTTAGCCCCTGCCTGTCCGAGCATGGTATCTTCAGCTGCGTAGGTTGCATTGATGGTCAGACCTTGGGTAATCTCGTAGCCACCGGAGAACACCGTCGCAGTGACATCTTTGACGTCACCAGCATTCAGGGTATGGGAAACGGCTATTCCGAGGTTAACCGATGTTCCCAAGTGGATGTCATAAGCTAAGGTGAAGATATTTTGCTCAACACTCAAGGAGTCACCGCTGACTTTGCCGCGCGCATAGATAGCACTGAGGGTGCCTTGGCCGTAGCGCTCGGAGGTACCGATACCGTAGGCGAATTGGTGTTCACTGAGGTCTGTGACGTCGACTTTGACGTCGTTGCGTGACACCACCACAAAGTAGTTCTCCGTGAGGTGTAGTCGGCCGGCGAAGCCATAACCCGAGTAGTCGTTCGTATCCGTAGCGACCGCGCCGTAGTAAGCCTCTACCGATACATTGTAGGAGGCCTTGTTGCTAACCTGGACAGAGGCCCGCTGGGCTGAAACCACCGCTGCGCAGGAACTCAAAGCAAGGATCGATAACGTGTGTTTCATAGCACGCATACCGTATGCCTATATTGAGTCAGGGGAAGGATAGAAACCAACTGGTAATCCGAAGGATTCTGTGTGGTTCATATTCTGGTAAGAACATCACCTAAAAATGTACTTCACCATGTAACTTTACATTTGAAGTGGGCCCGCTGGGATTTGAACCCAGAACCA